>NZ_CADAJR010000001.1 GCF_902788255.1 uncultured Methanobrevibacter sp. | reverse complement strand
CAAATCCTTAATAGACTGTTGTAAACTTGTAGACTCCATAGCATCCAAATAAGGTATTGCTTTTTTAAATTTCATCATCAAACTATTTAAAAAAGTATAAGTAGGTTTTATACTATTATCTTTTTTGTATAATTTGTTGTATTCATTTAAGGTTAGATTGTAAACTTTCCTGACACAACCGAAATTCTTATGAAACTCTTCAATCTGTTCCGATGTAGGTTTAATTCTAACCTTAATGCCTATAATCCTCTCAACCATTAAAAATCAACCATATATTATTTTTTTGAATTAAATAATTTAATGATTCTTTAATCTAAAACATACACAAATTAAAGACTCACTAATATTAAATTAACAACATCCTACATATATAAAGAGACAGTAAGAGAGCAAATGATAATCAAAAAAAATTCCATATAAAAAAAATAATTATACTAATAAAAACAATCACGAAAAAAGTTTATACTGAAAATTAATACACATCAGTTATTATAAAATAAGATTATTTAAAAAAAATAACGATTTAAATCAGATAATTAACAAAAGTACACCCAATTTGCGATTCATCCTCGACTTACAGAAGTCGAGGTATTCTCGCATTTTTAAGATAAAAATGGGGTCATAGGGATTTGAACCCCAATCCGGGGATGTCTCTTGCCTCAGTACTCCAATTGTTCATCACAACAGGTACTGTTCAGTTACGCGTATATTTCTTCATAAGACAACTGGAGTCCCCGATGCTGCCAGGTTACACCATAACCCCACATAACATACAATAATAGATATGAGCCTAATAATATATAAACATTTGCAATTATTCAAATTTCATTTGCTTGTCAATACCTGCAATTTCATCAATTTCAAAACCTTTTTCTAGTGCATAATCCTTTTCTACACGATAATTTCCGTTTCTAGTTCTAGGAGTATCCTTTGGTTCTAAAAATAGCCATTTGGTGTATTTGAACCTAACTCCAATATATGGTTTTGCACCGAATATTTTTGAAAATTCACAAAGTGCAGTGATCTGTTCTTCCTCAATATAAATCTTATCCTTTGTGGTGGTTTTAACTTCAATAGCAAGATAAAATTTACCATTTCCAGCTAAAACATCTGGTAAAGGCCTTTTAGTAGCTCCTCCTGATGCCGGAGCCCTCATGGCTGCAAAATTCCTATCCCACAGTTTATGTACCAAATCCCTTTCTTCAGCAGAACCTTTTTTTGCCATATTAACACTCAAATAATAATCTAAATTTAAAGGTATATAAATTGAATGAGAGAGCATTTGAAAACTAATATCAGAAAAATAGCAATTGAAATTATTAATAGAATTTTTAAATTAAAATCAAAAAAAATAGTTTATATAAATGGGGCCGGAGCCGAGATTCGAACCCGAGTCCCGGGATCCACAGTCCCGGAGGATGACCGCCTACCCTACCCCGGCATTTATAAAATATTAAATAAAAAAAATTGTTAAAGTGCGGGAGCAGGGATTCGAACCCTGGAAGACCTGCGTCAACAGGTCCTAAACCTGTCCCCTTTGGCCTCTCGGGCACCCCCGCTTATAAAAAGTAAGGATACAAGAAACCATAAAAAATCTTAACAAGTTTTTTTGAATGCTCCGGCCGGGATTCGAACCCGAGTCTTCGGCTCGAAAGGCCGAAATGATTGGCCGGACTACACCACCGGAGCAAATACATACATTTTAATTAACATGGGCCCAATGGGGTTCGAACCCATGACCTTCCGGTTATGAGCCGGACGCTCTACCTGGCTAAGCTATGGGCCCAAAAGCGCCATCGACAGGGCTCGAACCTGTGACCAATCGGTTAACAGCCGAACGCTCTACCTACTGAGCTACGATGGCATGAGACACCCATCCAACTTAACCAAATAAAACCCATGATAAAAATCAAAAGACTTTAAACAGTAATTAATTGTATGTGATTACCTACTATATAAAGGTTTTGGTATTTCCAAAAATTTCATTGAAAAAACCATCAACATAAATAAATTAGTCTACCTACTATATAAACTTTAAGAACAATATATAAACTCATGGATTCAAACATATTCGACCTAATAAAAAAAGCCAATGACATTACTTTAAAAAATCATGGCAATCTGATAACCCTTGAAAGGGCTGTATTTCTATCCTGGTGGTGTGACAAGGGAGACTGTGCATTCTGCTACATGTCAACACAAAAAAATAAAATTAAAGACCCTAAAAAGGCAAGAAGAAACATCTACAACATCTATGCCGAAGCTGAAATGTGCAGCCGTCTGGACTGGAATATTGAATTCCTGTCCGGAGGCTATGAATCATTCACCACACAGGAAATAAAAGAGATTGCAACAACAATAAAGGACATTACCGGCGACGGAGTATGGTTGAATACCGGAATTACTGATGAACTGGAGGAATTCGGTTCAGAAATCAAGGGGATCACCGGTGCGGTCGAAGTTGCAAATCCCGATATCCACAAAAGAGTTTGTCCATCAAAAAAACTTGAAGACATAAGCAACATGATGGATGTGGCGGGAGATTTAGGATTTAAAAAGGCAATAACTATAATTTTGGGTCTTGGAGAAACATTGGAAGATGTTAACTACCTGATAGATTACATCAAAGAGCATAAAATAGATAGAGTGATATTTTACTCCCTAAATCCGCACAAGGAAACAATCTATGCAAACTCTTCCCAGCCTGCTTCACTTTACTATGCGCAGGTCGTCTCACAGGTAAGGCTGGCCTTTCCGGAAATAGAAATAATCTGCGGAACCTGGATTGACAATCTGGCAAATATCGGAATATTGATCTTGAGTGGAGCTAACGGAATAACCAAATTCCCATTATTTAAAATGTTTGGAACCAAATACGGGAAACGAGTTGAGGAAGAGGTCAAATGGGCAGGACGTGAACTTAAGGGAACATTCACTGACAAATCCCAATTAGGTCCGGAAAAAAGTGAAGTTTCGCCGGATTTGGATAAATTCATCAAAAGGTATGTTAAGGAATCCCTGAAAAATAAATACTGAAAAAAATTATTAATTATTTTCAGGCACAAATACTGAGGAACCCGATCACAAAACTAATTGATGAATTTGAAAACTAATTCTTTATTTTTCAAAAAACACCTAAAAACCCAAATTTTAACATATATTTATAAATTGAAATAAACAAATATAATGATAATATAAAAAATTATCCTAAAATGGAGGAATTATTATTAGTGACGATGTCGATATGATGTGTGGACTTGAAATCCACGTACAATTAGAAACCGAATCAAAATTATTCTGTGATTGTCCTACAAATTATCAGGACGCACCTATTAACTCAAACATTTGCCCAGTTTGTCTTAATCAACCGGGTGCAAAACCACATCCAACAAATGAAAAAGCGTTGGAAAATGCATTGATGATTGCTTTAATGCTCAACTGTGAAATAGACCAAGATGTTATTTATTTCATGAGAAAACATTACGATTACCCTGACTTGCCTTCAGGTTATCAGAGAACTTCCGTTCCAATTGGAATCAACGGAGAATTAAACGGAATTAGAATTCGTGAAATTCACGCTGAAGAAGATCCTGGACAATTCAAACCTGACAGAGGTACCGTGAACTTCAACCGTTCTGGAATCCCATTGGTTGAAATCGTTACAGAACCGGATATAAAATCTCCAGAAGAAGCAAGAAACTTCTTAAAAGAATTAATACGTGTTTTACAATACAGTGGAGGAGCACGTGGTGAAGGTACCATGAGGGCAGACGTAAACATTTCCATCAATGGAGGAAACAGGGTGGAAATGAAAAACGTTAACTCCATCAAAGGTGCATACAAAGCATTGAAATTTGAACTTGTAAGACAAAAAAACCTTATGAAAAGAGGAGTGGAAGTCAAACAGGAAACTCGTGCTTACCTCGAATCTCAAATGATTACCGTAGGTATGAGGATGAAAGAGGATGCTGATGACTACAGATTCATTACAGATCCTGACTTGCCACCAATGAAAATTTCCGATGAAACAATTCAAAGAATCCTCGACACAATGCCTGAAGCACCACACAACAAAGTGAAAAGATTTGTTGAAGATTATGATATTGATGAAGAATCCGCTAAGGTATTAACCTCAGAACTTGATTTGGCAATTGCATATGAAGAAGTTGTAAAAGAGGTGGATTCCAAATTTGCAGCCAAAGTAATGAGAGATGAACTTAAACGTGTTTTATCATATAATAAATTAGACTTTTCAGACAGTGGAATTACCTCTAAAGATCTGATTGAATTCTTAAGTATGATGCAAAACAAAGAGATTACCGCTAAAGCAGCTCATAAAATCATCGAACAAATGCCTAATAACGAAAAATCTCCAAAAGAAATTGCAGAGGAATTAGGTTTACTTGGTGTTGTAAAAGATGATGAAGTGCTTGCAGCAGTTAAACAGGCAATTGATGAAAATCCAAAGGCTGTACAAGATTATTTAGATGGACAAAAAGCTTCACTTAATTTCTTAGTTGGTCAAGTAATGAGATTAACCCGTGGAAAAGCTGATCCTGGAGAAACCGTTAAGCTATTAAGAGAAAATATCGAATAGGAGTGACCTTAATGGCTGAAAAGAAATCCTTTGTAAAAGATTACATGACAAAAAACGTTATTAGCGTTTCTCCAGATACTGAAACTGATAAGATTATAGAATTAATGAGAGAGAGTCACCACAACAGTTATCCTGTAGTTGATAATGGAAAATTAGTGGGAATGGTGACTGCGTTCGACATTGTAGCTAAAGAATGGGCAGATACAGTTTCAGGAATAATGAGTACAAAACTTGTAGTTGCAAACCAGGAATTATCCATTAATGACGCTTCAAGAGTTATGTTTAGAAGAGGTATTTCAAGGATGCCTGTTGTCGATACTAACGGAACCCTTGTAGGAATTATCACAAATACAGACATGGTCAGATCACACATTGAAAGGTCAACTCCAAACAAGGTAGAATACTTTAAAAATACTATGGAACAGTTATACGGCATCAAAACTACTTTAAAACACATGCCGGTTGAAACAAAAAAATTAAGACCTACACAGGACAGGGTATATGCTGATGAACTTGAAGGAAGAGCCTATGAACTTGAAAAGGGACTGGCAGAACCTGCAATTGTGGTTAAAACCGGTGACAGATGGATTCTAGTTGACGGACATCACAGAGCGGTGGCCTCAGCACAAAGAGGATATGAAACCGTGGACTCATATGTTGTTGATTTAGGTCAGGACATAAAGTTAGGTATGGAAAAAACTGCGGACAAGGCAGGAATAAAAACTTTTGATGACATTGAAATAATCGATGATGATAAACATCCATTAATTGCACTTACTGAAAGCCTTCAAGACCAAGAATCAAAAGGTGATTAATGATGGAGAAGGATAAGATTATAAGAGAAGTTTATGAAGTATTGGAATCTAGAAGGGATAACCCCATCGATTCATACACTTCCAACATCATGCAAGACAGTGACAAAAAAGCTGAAGATAAAATACTTGAAAAAGTAGCTGAAGAAGCAGGAGAAGTTATTATCGCTTCAAAAAATGATGAAAATCTTGTATATGAATCTGTTGATTTAATATTCCATACACTATTGCTTCTTGCTTATAAAGGCATAGAACTTGATGAAGTCTTCGATGAATTCGCAAGAAGGCACAAATAGAAAAAATTATATTAATATTTAATAATAAATTAATGTTATTCAATTGAATTAATGGTAAAACAATGTTTGACACATTATCTGAAAAAAAATTTTTATTAAAACAACTCGTTAAAAGAGATTTGACTTCAAAATATAAGGATTCCGTTTTAGGAATTCTATGGAGTTTTTTAAATCCTCTTTTTATAATGTTAGTATTTACAGCAATTTTTTCCATGTTATTTGGTCGTCAAATTGAAAATTATCCCGTTTATTTCCTTTCAGGAAGAGTAATTTACGATTTTTATAACTCCGCAACAAAAGGTGCAATGCAATCAATCAGATCAAATGCAAACCTATTGAAAAAAATTTATGTACCCAAATACATGTTTACAGTAAGTAAGGTTTGCTATGAATTTATTAACTTCCTTATATCCTTTGTGATATTATTTGGAGTTATGCTGATAACTGGAGCTTCATTCCACATTACATCAATTTTCGCAATAATTCCATTAGCTTTATTGGTAATACTGATATTCGGAGTTGGTCTGATTTTAGCTGTATGCAATACATATTTTTCAGATATTGGTCATTTGTACAATGTATTTGCATTGATTTTAATGTATGCTTCCGCATTATTCTACCCTATAGAAATCGTTCCGGCAAGAGTTCAAATCATATTCACATTAAACCCTCTATATTCAGCAATTACCTGCTTTAGAGAAGCGGTCGTATATGGAGTATTTCCGGACTTATGGACCCTTGCATACCTTGCGGTATTCGCATTTGCAGTATTAGGAATTGGAATTTTATTATTCAGCATATATGAGAAAAAATTAGCATTAGAAATATAGTTAGGTTTTACTATGGGTTTTAAAGACATCATTTCAAATTTATTTAATAAAAATTCAAAAAGGCAAATGCTCGATAATGATAATGAAATTGCCATCAAAGTCGAACATTTGACCATGGAATTTAAAATTACAAAGGATAAAATTGATACACTCAAAGAATATGTCATTAGAACTCTAAAAAACAATAAAAATGACAAAAAGAAGATTAGAGTCCTGGATGACATCACATTTAATATTTATAAAGGGGACAGAGTAGGCATTCTAGGATTTAATGGTGCCGGAAAAAGTACTCTTTTAAAAATTTTAGCGGGAATTTATGAACCTACTTATGGTAAAATCACAATTAACGGCAAGGTTGCACCATTACTTGAATTAGGTGCCGGTTTTGATAAAAATTACACTGGAAAAAACAATATTTATTTAAATGGCGCTTTCTTAAGTATGGATGAAAAATTCATTAACAGCAAATATGATGAGATTATAGAATTCTCCGAACTTGGAGAGTACATTAACTATCCAGTTAAAAATTATTCATCAGGAATGCGTGCCAAATTAGGTTTTTCTATTGCTACATTAGTGGAGCCGGATATACTAATCATTGATGAGATCTTATCCGTAGGAGACATTAAATTCAGAAAAAAAAGTTCAGAAAAAATCAGATCAATGATGCAGGATGGAGTCACCGTACTTCTTGTTTCACATTCTATCGGTCAGATTCGTGACATTTGCGACAAATGCATTTGGATTGAAGATGGACATCTTATAATGGAAGGAGAAGCTAATGAAGTATGTGACGCTTATATCAAAAGTGCCGAATCAAGTCAAAAATAGGTCATAACATGGATAAACGATGGATATTAATATTAATCATAATAATTATTGCAATAATATGCGGATATGCAGTCGTATCTTCTTCAAACACCGTTGGTAATGCAATAATAGATATACACAAATCTACTGCTGTCTTACCACCAGAATTTTCAGTTACAGATTCTGGGTCATACAGTACTGAATTGACAAAAAGAGAAGGTGTTGAAAAGATATACATTGAAGATTTAGGTAAAACAGATGTCGCAGGGAAAAGTTTTAATGATAAAGTGAAAGAATTATCCCATGAAGATGACATTAAAATCCTGCAGAATTCAACCAATACAACTAATAAGTACAAATATTATGTAGTTTATTATCAAAACAGTTCTAATCCTCATTCCGGATATTTATCAACTTCATATCTGTATTCACATAACCATACATTCATATTCAACTGTTCTAAATTCCATAGCATTGATGAAATTAACGAAAATCTAAAGCTATTAGTTACCACAATTAAACCGGATTATAAAAAGTCACAGGAGTAATCATTAAATGCAAATTAATTTTTCAGTGATTATTGCAGCGTATAATTCTGAAAAATGGATTGAAGAATGTTTAAATTCATTAATTTTTCAAGATATTGGATTTGAAGAGAATATTGAAGTTATTATTGTTGATGACAACAGCCTAGACAATACAAAAAGCGTCTGTAAAAAGTTTATTGATAAATTTCCAGATAATTTCAAATATATCCGCAATGATGAAAATCTAGGACCTGCAATTTCCAGAAACATCGGTTTAGATAATGCAAACGGAAAATATGTAAATTTCCTAGACAGTGACGATTATTTCTCAAAAACTACCTTTAAAAATGTATTAAATTTCTTTGACACACATGAAGAAACAGATATAGTGTCAATACCCATATTTTTCTTTGAAGACAGGCAGGGCCCTCACTATCTAAACAAGAAATTTGATGAAAGCAAAACTGTAAACCTTATAGAAAATCCTCAATATTACCAATTGTCCGCACCGTCAAGCTTTGTCAAAAAAAGTGCAGCAAACGGTATTAAATTTCCAAACATAGTTACATCTGAGGATGTGGTGTTTGTAAATGAAATACTGATTAATAACCCGAATTTGGGATTGTGTTGCGAAGGAAGATACAATTATAGAAAAAGACGGGAAAAAAGCTCCATTATAGATAATTCTCAATCAGATAAGAATTATTATATTCCAAGGGTTGAAAAGTACTTTAATTACTTATTTGATAAAAGTGAAGAGAAATACGGGCAAATTCCAAAATTCATACAGAATGTAATCATGTATGACATTTCATGGTTATTTAAGGTCAATAGTATCCCAGAGATATTGGAAGGTGAGGAATTAATCAAATTTAAAAAGTCATTAGAAGATATCATAAAAAAGATTGATGATGAAATTATCCTAAACTATGAATTTTTCGACAGATACGATAAAATCAATGCATTCTTATTAAAATATGGAACCTATTCCCATCCGATATTTTCTCAATTCCAACCGGACACCATAGTTATAGACAATTATGATATCATTGAAGACAAATTGCGTGTGCTATTCGATATTTATGATTTCAATAGTGTGGACATTGAGGCATATGTCAATAATGAAAAAATTGCCCTGAAAGAACTCAAGTTTCCTCAAAGGGATAAAAGATATCTCGATTACATTTACTGTGAAAACTTTTCCTTTGAATTCGAAATAGACCTGTCAAAAAATAAAGAGTACACAATTGAATTTAAAAACAAAAACCAAACGTTAAACATCGATTTTTCAAGGCCTTGTAACTTTTCAAAGATTGTCGGATATGCAAAAACTAAAGATTACTTAAGCATTTTACAGGACAATAAGATACATATAACACATAAGACCACAATGAAATGGATTAAACAGGAAATCAAAGCATTGATTCATATGTTTAAAGAAAAAGAACAGGGATATAAAGTTGGAATTCCATTTAGGATAATGTATATGATTGGATATCCATTCTTGAAAAACAAGCATATCTGGTTTTTTATGGACCGTCCTGAAGTGGCAGACGACAACGGAATGCACCTTTTCAGATATGCCGTTGACAAGGATCCGGACATTAAAAAATATTTCATAATCAAAAAGGACAGCCCCGATTATAGTGAAATGGAAAAAACCGGCAATGTTTTAGGATTTAAATCGATTAAACATAGATTTTTAGGACTGTTTGTTGAAAATATCGTGACCTCCCAACCGGACAATGAACTCATATATCCGTTTTGGGGAAGTTATCCTCATTTGGCGGGACTTCACAAATCAAACAATGTCTTTTTACAGCACGGAATAATTAAGGATGACATCTCCTCATGGTTAAATAAATACAACATGAATCTTTCATTCTTTTTAACAAGCGCACCACTCGAATACGAATCCATTTTCAAGCATCCATACAATTATGATGAAAATGTAGTGCAGTTGCTGGGCCTTCCAAGATACGATACCTTGGAAAATAATGAGAATAAAAAGCAGATTATCATAATGCCCTCATGGAGAAGGGAATTTACCCGAAAATCCGCCAACTACATTACCGAAAGTGAATTCTTTAAAAGATTCAATTCACTGATAAACAATGAAAAATTAATCGAAGCCTGCAGGCAGCACGATTATGAGATAATATTCAAGCCTCACCCTAACGTCTATAAATTCATTGATCTGTTTGACAAAAATGACTATGTAACAATAGCTGACAGCAAAATAAAATATCAGCCACTCTTCAATAACGGATCATTGCTGATTACAGACTATTCATCAGTGGCATTCGACTTTTCATATCTCCATAAACCTATATTATACTATCACTACAGTGATGACTATCATTTCGATTTAAACGACAGTTACTTTGACTATGAGACCATGGGTTTCGGTGAAGTGATTAAAGATGAAAAAGAACTGGTGGACTTGATTATAGATTATATTGAAAACGACTGTCAGATAAAGGATGAATATTCAAAAAGAATCGATGAATTTTTCCTATACAACGACAAGGAAAACTGTAAAAGAGTATATGATGCAATAAAAAAATTACCTCTTAAGGACTAATTCCATATTGTGCATTCCCCTTTCAAAACTGAGGAATTTCAGTCTTTTTTTATTAAACTCTCTAAATCCTATTTTTTCATATAATCTTTTTGCACCTTCATTTCTGAAATCGGCATCCAGGATTACACGATTCAGATTTTGGCTTTTGGCATAATCAATGACTTCAAGAAGAACCTGTTTACCCAAACCCTGACCCCTCAGTGAAGAGTCTATTGCAATTTCAGCAATATAGAGGTCTCCCGGTCCAACATCACACAATACAAAATAATCCAGTATATCTACTATCAACAGCCTCAGTGACCGGAAGTTGAAGTGTCTCGGAAACTTGTCTATATAATATATAAGCATCCCAATTATGTTATCATCGTCATCCAAGATTACAGTGAAGGTCTCCAAATCCTCATTTTCAAGGCTTTTTGAAATGGTCTTAACAGCACTGTCAGGTGATTTGAAAAGCATGTCAAATGTCCTAAAATCAACATCATAAACAAACCTGGCCACTTTGGACACATCATGTATCTTGGGATTGAAAGTCTCATATCTCATTTAATCACTTTTTACAATCGTAAGAGCAAATACTCCCGCTCCAAAACCGTTGTCAATATTTACTACCGCTATTCCGGGAGCGCATGACTGAAGCATAGCATCAAGTGCCACCCTTCCGCCTTCACCGACACCATATCCTACGGATGTCGGAACTCCAATGACCGGAACATCCACCAATCCGGCCACAACGGACGGGAGCGCCCCTTCCATTCCCGCACATACGATGAATGCCTTCACATCCTCCTTTACCATATGTGCAATCTGTGGAAACAGCCTGTGGATTCCGGCAACCCCTATGTCATAGGAGGTAATGGCTTCGCACCCTCCTTCCTCAACGATTACGCGTGCCTCTTCTGCAATATTGATGTCTGATGTTCCTGCAGTTATAATGCCTATTTTGGCTTTCGGTTGTCTTTTAGTGATTTTCTTTCTGATGATTAGAATCTGTGCCCTCTTGTTATATTCAACAATATAGGGGTTTTCACCCAAATCTTTTAAAATCCTTTCGTATCTTTCATTGGATAATTTGGTTATAATCAAATCTTCATCGCTGTTTTCAAGATAATTTTTGATAATTGTAATCAGATCTTCATAATCCTTGCTTGGAGAAAATATTGCCTCCGGAAAACCTGTCCTATCGGTTCTTTTAATGTCAAACTTGGCAATGTCATCAAACTCCAGAATGTTTTCAGCCTTCAGGAGTTTTTCAGCTTCATCTATATTTACTTCCCCACGTACCAATCTTTCAAGAATATCTTTCATAATATAATATATAGGATAAAATTATATAAAATTTGACTTACAATATTATAATTTAATGAAGGCATTAAAGATTTTAACACAAGGTATCGTCCAGGGAGTGGGATTCAGGCCATACGTATACAGGTTGGCAAGTGAACTGGATTTGAAAGGACATGTAAGAAACCTTGGAAATGTGGTGGAAATAATAATTGAAGGGGAAAACACTGAAGAGTTTGTAAAAAGACTTCCTGCGGAATTGCCCCCAATAGCCAAAATAGATTCAATGGAAACCACAGAAACAGAACCTGAAAATTATACTGATTTTGAAATCATCGAAAGTGGAGACACATATTCAGGAGTTAGCGTAATTCCACCCGACATTGCAATATGTGACAAATGCCTGGCGGAAATTAGAGATCCGAATGACAGACGCTACAAGTACGCATTCAATGCATGCACCGACTGCGGACCAAGATTTACAGTGATTGAAAGTGTTCCGTACGACCGTGTTAGGACCTCAATGGAGGATTTCCCACTGTGTGACGACTGTCTTGTCGAATACAAACAGCCTCTTGACAGACGTTATCATGGTGAGGCGATATGCTGCAGCGACTGCGGACCACAAATGAGCATCTACAAGGGTCTGGAAGAAATGGATGTTTCCAATCCGATTAGAAAGGGTGCTGAAATCTTAAAAGAAGGAAAAATTTTGGCAATAAAGGGAATCGGAGGAACACATCTTGTAGTTGATGCATACAATGACGATGCAATAAAGGAACTTAGGAAAAGACTGAACCGTCCGAATCAGGCATTTGCTGTAATGTGCAAGGATCTTGAAAGCCTTAAAAATTATGCACAGTTAACGGAAAGGGAAATCCAAACAATAACCTCCAACAAAAGGCCAATTGTCATCTTAAAGAAGAATGAAGGTTATAATTTCCCTGAAAGCCTCTCACCGGGACTGCACAACATTGGAGTGATGCTTCCATACTCACCAATGCACTACCTGCTGTTTGATGAGGGAGACATTGACACTTACGTAATGACTTCAGCCAATATTCCGGGAGAACCTATGATGATAGAAAACGAGGAAATCATCAATGGAGTCAATGACTATTCACTTGTTCACAACCGTAGGATATTGAATCGCTGCGACGATTCTGTAATCAGATTCAGAAACAATGAACTGTCATTTATCAGGCGTTCACGTGGATACACCCCTGAGCCGTACACAATAAACTATGAGGTAAATGACCTGAACGTGTTGGCATTGGGTCCGGAACTTGATGTGACATTTTCAATAGCAAAAGGAGACAGGGCATATCCTTCACAGCATATAGGAAATACCAACAAGCCCAAAACACTGATGTTTTTGAGAAATGCAATTGAAAACATGGAAAGGATTACAAAAATCAATGAGTTTGACGTGATTGCATGTGACATGCACCCGCATTTCTTTACCACACGCCTGGCCCATGAGCTGGCGGAAAAATACTCTGCAGAAGTGCTTCCGGTTCAGCACCACCATGCACACAGCGTTGCACTTGCAAACGACCATGGAATCGATGAGATGATAAGCATTGCCGCAGATGGTGTGGGTTACGGCAGTGACGGCACAAGCTGGGGAGGAGAAATCCTTTATACAAATATTAATGACTTTGAAAGGATGGGACATCTTGAGCCTCAAATGATGCCCGGCGGAGATATGGCAACAAGGTATCCGGTAAGAATGCTTACAAGCATCCTTAACGATGACGAATTGATTAAGAATTACATTGATTATTTCAAATATGGCGAGATTGAAATCAAAAACATCAAAAAGCAGATTGATGCCGGAATCAATGTCGGCGTTTCCACAAGTACCGGAAGGGTTCTTGATTCAATGGCCGTTGCATTGGAGATATGCCATGAGAGGACATATGAAGGCGAGTGTTCCATGAAGCTTGAGTCATGCGCATATTATTCAACCGAAGAACTGGAAATTCCGGTGATAATAGAAAATGACCAGTTGAACACAACAGAAATCCTTCGAGAAGTTGTAAGGCTATACCAGAACGGCGCGAAAAAGGCGGATGTTGCCGCTGCAGGACAGGCTGCAGTTGCAAAAGGATTGAGCGAACTTGCGATTCGGGCTGCAGATAAGAAAAACATAATGGATATCGGAGCAACCGGAGGAGTCTTCTACAATGAGGCAATAACCGAAACCGTCAAGGATTATGTTAAAAACAACGGATACAACTTCATTCAGCACTTGAATACATGTGCAGGTGACGGGTCAGTTTCCCTTGGCCAGAGCATTGTTGCAAAAAAGATTTAAATTTTGAAACTCCTTTTTAGCAATCTTTTTATTGAATTGAAAATATATTTAACATTATGTTAGAAACAGTGTTTTATTTTCCGTGGGAAGTTAGTCTGATACTATTTATACAAAGCACATTTCCCGATTTAGTAATGGGACTCTTTAAAGTCATAGCTGACGTCATCAACAAAAATGTCCTTGCGTTTATATTCATTTCAGTCTATTTGGTATACAACAAAGATTGGGGTAGATTCACATTGCTTTCACTGGGTGTGGCCGGTGTGTGCTGCGAATTTATCAAGGTGACAGTTGCACGTTTAAGGCCATATGCAGTTGTGGACAAAATCAAGTGCATTCATGCCAATGTTCCAGATCAAAACCCTCTAAACTTAAAAATCCAGGGATATTCACTTCCAAGTGGACACAGCATGATGGCAACCAACTTGTTTTTGGCCATTCCAATATATCTCAAAAAATACTCATATGCCGCTATCGGATTGATTGGAGTTTTCATCGTTGCGCTTTCAAGGGTAGGGCTAGGCGTCCACTTTCCGACAGACACCATAGCAGGTTTCGTCATTGCATTGGTGATAATCTTAATATTATCCCGTATTTATGATGCTATTGAAAACAGAACATATCTCTATTTGGGCATTATCGCACTGTCTTTGGTGGGAATCGTATTCTGTCCAGATATGAGCTATATAAAATATGTGGCACTGATAATAGGAATCTCACTAGGTTTTCTTTTTGAGGAAAAATACGTCAACTTTGAAAATCCTAAAAGCAGACGGGACGCAATTGTAAGATTTGTTGGAGCGCTCGTATTGTTTGCATTGCTTTTTGTACTGATTCCTAAACTTGCAGGAAAAACCGATTTGATGGACTGCATCAAGTATTCCTTATTTACATTCATAATACTTGCAATATATCCGTTAGCTTTTAATAAGATTGACAGGGATGCTTAATAAATCCCTCAATCAACTTTATTTTTTCTGATTATTGATTAAATTCACAAAAAGCATTATAAAAAAAGTAAAAAAAGAGTTTGAAATTAAATTCAAACAATAATTATCTATTTTTCATGGTTCTCTCAAGGATGTATTCAGCTCTATCCAAGAGATTACCGTATAATCTGATTTGATTTTTCAGCTCGTCGATTGCCTCGAGCTGACCGTCATCAATTCTTTTTTCTATGTCCAATAGCTTGGACCATTCATCTCCAGATGGCAGTTGTAAAGTATTGAGTATGTCGTCTGTAAATTGCACATCGAAGTTGTTTCTGTTGATAGTAATGTGGATGTTAACTTCGTTTTGCAAATCATAGTATTTACGTGGGCGACCTCTTAAAATCTTTTTGTAAGAGGAGTTCAAGATACCTATATCTTCCATCGCACGCAAATGTGCAATAATAGCTTTTTGACCAATGTCGAGTTCATTGGAGATTTCACTAACAAACATAGGTTCTTCCCTTAAAAGATTTATAATGTCTCTTCTAGTTTTACAACCCATTACATCAAGGATATCTTCCACATCAATGTCATCCGCAGCGTCATTATAGTTTCCACGAATTTCTATATGACCTGTAGGTTCTGTGACATTTCTGCGAGCATTTTTATTTTTCTCAATGTCGTTTGCATTAGTCATGTTTATAGATTATGTATCGAAACCTTTATATAACTTTTTGTTACTATAATAATGTAAGAGAAAGATAACTTTTGGTTACTTTAATATTTGGTTCAGAAAAACTTGAAGTAATAACTCTTGAATGATGAACCATTTTCCTATATGTCCATAAATTCCCAAAAACCAATGTTAAAGAACTAAAATTAAATCTTCTCGGGTTAGAGTTATTACAAAAGTTTTTCAAAAAACCTAAAAAAGGTGTAACTATGACTGATGAAAATAAAAGTGAAACTGAAGTTGAAACCCAAGATTTAGACGTAAATTTTGAAGAACTTCTCGAAGAAAAAAATCAAGAGATAGAACAGCTTCAAAAAGATCTTGAAAAATCACAAAACGAAACCCAAGAATACATTTCACTATCACAAAGACTTCAAGCGGATTTCGAAAACTTCAAAAAAATAACTGATAAAAGAAACAAGGACCTTGTCAAATTCGCAAACGAAAACGTGATAAAAGAATTCCTTGACTGCTATGAAGACTTCGGCAGAGCTTTAGAAACTGAAAACGATGAAGATTTAAGAAATGGTATTGAATTGATCTACAATAAATTTACTGACGTACTTACAAAAGAAGGAGTAAGTGAAATTCCCGCAAAAGGTGAAAAATTTGACTTGAACAAACATGAAGCACTCATGGTTCAGGAATCCGATGATGTTGAAAACGGATACATCATTGAAGAGCTCATGAAAGGCTACATGTACAAAGACAAAGTTCTTAAATATTCAAAAGTTATAGTTTGTAAAAAATAATGTTTATTAAATAATTCATGAAAAAAATAAGGTGATAATTATGTCTGATACTAAAAAAGAAAAAATTATTGGAATCGATTTAGGTACAAGTAACTCAGCAGCATCAGTGCTTGTAGGAGGAAAACCAACTACAATCCCATCTGCTGAAGGAGCAAGCCAGTACGGTAAATCATTCCCAAGTTATGTTGCATTTACAGAAGACGGTCAAATGTTAGTCGGTGAACCTGCAAGAAGACAAGCAGTAACCAACCCGGAAAATACAATCAGTGCAATCAAAAGAAGCATGGGTACTGATCACAAAGTTACTGTAAACGGAAAACAATACTCTCCACAGGAAATTTCCGCATTCATCCTTCAAAAAATCAAAAAAGATGCAGAATCATTCTTAGGAGAACCAATTGAAAAAGCAGTTATTACCGTACCAGCTTACTTTGACGACAACCAAAGGACCGCAACCAAAGATGCAGGAACCATTGCAGGTCTTGACGTTGTAAGGCTCGTAAACGAACCTACCGCAGCAAGCCTCGCATACGGACTTGACAAAGCTGACGAAGATGACATGAACATTATGGTATACGACTTAGGTGGAGGTACCCTGGACGTAACCATCATGGAATTCGGTGGAGGAGTATTTGAAGTAAGAGCTACCAGTGGGGACACCCAACTCGGTGGTACCGATATGGATAACGTTTTAATCAAATACCTTGCTGATCAATTCAAAGCTCAAGAAGGCGTTGACCTGATGGAAAACGACCAAGCAGTACAAAGGTTAAGAGAAGCTGCAGAAAAAGCTAAAATCGAATTGTCAACAACCACTACAACCGAAGTAAACTTACCTTTCATTGCAATGGGAACTGACGGAACCCCTAAAAACTTAATCGACACAATCACAAGAGCAAAACTTGAAGAACTCGTTGACCACATTGTTGAAAAATCCGGTAAACCAATGCAACAAGCATTAGATGACGCTAAAATGAGCAAATCCGACATTGACAAAATCATCCTTGTCGGAGGACCTACCAGAATGCCAATCGTTCAAAAATATGTTGAAAAATTCATAGGAAAACCAGTTGAACGTGGTATTGACCCAATGGAATGTGTATCCATGGGTGCTGCAATTCAAGGAGGAGTATTGGCTGGTGAAATTAAAGACATCGTTCTTTTAGACGTAACCCCATTATCCTTAGGTATCGAAACCTTAGGTGGAGTATCAACCACCTTAATCGAAAGGAACACTACAATTCCTACCAAGAAAAGCCAAGTGTTCTCCACAGCTGCAGACAACCAGCCTTCAGTAGACATCAACGTACTTCAAGGTGAAAGGAAAATGGCAGCGGACAACACCTCCCTCGGACGTTTCCAATTAGTCGGAATCCCACCTGCACCTAGAGGAGTACCACAAATCGAAGTAACCTTCGATATTGACGCAAACGGTATCATCAATGTAACCGCTAAAGATAAAGGTACCGGCAAAGAACAGGCAATCACAATTACCTCTTCAACCAAACTGTCCGATGAAGAAATCGAACAAAAAATCAAAGAAGCAGAAATGAATGCTGAAGCTGATGCCAAAAGACAGGAAGAAATTGAAATCAGAAACAATGCAGACTCATTAATTTACACTTCAGAAAAAACCTTAGATGAATTAAAAGATCAAGTATCTGAAGATGAAAAAACTAAAGTCGAAGGACTTGTAGCTGAATTAAGAGAACTCATAGCTGGCGATGACGTTGATGCCATTAAAGCTAAGTCTGACGAACTCTCAAACGTAGTTCAAGAAATTGGTGCAAAAATCTACCAACAAGCACAAGCAGAAGCACAAGCTCAACAACAAGCTGGAGCTGACCCTAATGCAGGTGCACAAGACAACAGTGATGATGACACAATAGATGCAGACTATGAAGTAAAAGACGATTAGATTAAATAATACAGTTTTATTGATTGTATGGTTATTTAACAAAATCAGAATCAGAATCAATAAGATAACTAGCAATTACATAAAACTATTATTTTTTCTAACTATTATTTTTTTAAGGTGAACAAATGGCAGACAAGCGAGATTATTATGAAGTTTTAGGCGTTGACAAGAACGCTGATGAAAAAACAATCAAAAAAGCTTATCGTAAATTAGCCAGAAAATACCATCCGGACGTTTGTGATGAACCAGATGCGGAAGATAAGTTTAAAGAAGTAAGTGAAGCTTACGCTGTCTTGTCTGATGATGAAAAACGTCAAAGGTATGATCAGTTCGGTCATGCAGGAATGGATGGATTTACTGCTGAAGACTTCTATCAGAACGTGAACTTCGAGGACATATTCCAAGGATTCGACATCGGAAACATATTCGACATGTTCGGTTTCGGTGGAGGAAGCCGTTCCAGAGGAAGAACCGGACCACAAAGAGGTTCAGACATATATACTGAAGTTCCAATCACCCTTGAAGAGGCATTCAACGGTTGTGAAAAGGAAATCAAAATCACAAGAAGCGAACTTTGTCCTACATGCCACGGTTCAAAGTCAAAACCTGGAAGCGACCCTGAAACATGTACCACATGTGGAGGAACAGGACAAATCAAGGAAGTCAGCAACACTTTCCTAGGCCAAATGGTTAATGTAAGGCCATGTAGGGAATGTGGAGGAACCGGTAAGATAATCACAGACCCTTGTGAAGACTGTCATGGTAAGGGAAGCAAAAGAAAAACAAAAACTATCAAAATCGAAATTCCTGAAGGAGTTGACGAAGGCAACCACTTAAGGGTTTCCGGTGAAGGAAACTGCGGAGAGGCTGCAGGCCTTGAAGGTGATTTGATAGTGACCGTCCATGTCAAAAGGGATAAGAGATTCACCCGTGAAGGTGATCACCTATACTTTGAACAGCAAGTAAGTTTCCCGCAGGCGGCATTGGGTGATGTTTTAAGCATACCAACCATTGAGGGAAAAGAGGTTGAATTTAAGATAACTCCAGGAACACAAAGCGGTACAGTATTCAAATTAAAAGGACAAGGAATGAATTCCGTAAGGCATTCAGGTAGAGGAAACATGTACGTTACCGTTACAGTAGTTGTTCCTAAAAAATTAAGTTCAAAACAGAAAAAGATACTTGAGGAATTCGCTGAAGTCAGCGGAGATGAAATCAAGCATGTTAAAAAAGGACTCTTCGACAGGGTCAAGGATGCAATGTAAATTAGTGTGATGCTAATTTACTTTTACTTATTTTTTTGATTAATTTAATTGATACTTCAAACTATTTTTGAAAAATTATCGGATGGATATTCCATAATTTATCATGACATTTCACCGATGCTGAAATCGAATCTGCATGATGTGGATGAAATTACTGAAATATTATTTTTTAAAATTTAGAGATATTTGGGTTGAAAATTAGTGCTCGAATAATACAAATAACAGTTGATTAAATTATAGTTTACTATGAAAGTTAAGTGAATAAATTAGATTACATGAAATATAATCAATCAATATTTTAAAAATAGTTTTTATGAATTGGGCAATCTATATGAAAAAATAAAAAAAGTAATAGAGATTAAAAATCCCTATTTTTTAACTGTAATTTTAACAGTTTTGGCAACTTTGTTATAGTAAGCGTTTCCAGCGAAAGTAACTTTAGCTTTGTAGGTACCTTTTTTCTTCAAGTTTTTGATTTTGAAGACAGCTTTACCTTTAGCATTGGTAGTTGCTTTGTAGGTTTTACCTTTAACTTTAATGGTTACTTTAACCTTTTTAATTGCTTTACCTTTACTGTCTTTTAAAGTTACAGTGTATTTTTTGGTTTTAACTTTAGCTTTGAATGTTTTCTTAGCAGCGGTTAGTTTGGTTTTCTCTTTAGTAATTTTAACTGTAGCAGTTAAAGTGGATGCAACATAGTTGTCATTGCTGTTGAATTTTACAGTTAATTTTTGAGTTCCAGCTTTCTTTGAAACTAATTTATACTTGATTACACCTAAATCATTAGTTGTAAGAGTTTGAGTCTTACCGTTGAATGTGATAGTAACGGTTTCTTTAGCTAAACCATTTCCACGATCATCTTTTAAGGTTAAAGTGTAAACGTAACCGTTTTTAGTAGCAGTGACTAAAGCATTAACAGTGGTAGGGGCAACAATTTCAGAGACCCTTGGTGCAATGCTGATAAAACCTTTAATTGCTTTAGGTCCATAGGTAGCATTACCATCATATTTAATATCTACCAAATAATCTCCAACAGGCCATTCATCAATTAAAAATGCTGCAACACCTTGATTATTTGTTGTTACATTTAACATGTCTGCTCCATAAGTCAAGACGATTGTTGCGTTTTTAATAGGGTCACCATTTTCATCCACTGCTGTAACATAGAACACATCTCCAGCATCATAAACAGTGAAGAAATCAACAGCAGTTAAAACAGTTTTCAATTCAGGAGTAGAACCTGAAACAGTAACATTGTCACCGATTACAGATTTATCACCAACACCTTTTTTACCCGCTAAATAATTATCTGAAACTGTGACATTTTGACCACTTGCTTTAATTGCATAATCCCCTGTTGTAACAATATTATTGTTTTGAACTGTAAGGTTTCCAGCAAGGTCTGTAATACCTGTTGATTCAAGGTTTACAAAATTCCAATCACCAGTAGGATTAGAACCCACATTAGAACCTGCAGACTTAATAACATTATCCTTAACAAGTCTGTTTACAATAGGAATAGAAACCATTTTTTCAGTAGTATAATCATAATAACTACAATATCCAGCAGCAACACCAATAGTATAATTACCATTCAAATCCATATCATTACCAAGAATAGTTTCATTGAAAGATGAAATACTAACACCAACAGCAAAATAACCAGTAGCACTAATATTGTTGTTTGAATAAACACCAATAAGTCCACCACTTGTCATACCAGAATAAATACCATAAGCAGCTTTATCAGAACTAGTAATAATCTCATTATTATCGACCAAAGTAAGAGAACTACCCTCTAAATTAACACCACAAGCATAATTAGGAGAATTTGCTTTAATAGAGTTGTTAATAATTTTTGAATCACTACCTAAAGCACAAATAGCATAAGAATAAACATCATCACCACAATAAATATCATTACCCTCTAAAGTAACATTCTTACCCGCAAAAGCAATAGCAACAGAAGTAGGATACCCACCATCAGGAATACCACTCACATCAACAAGATTATTAGAAAACTTCAAATTAGAAGTTTGATCATTAAAATGCAAAACACCAATTTGATATCCAGATGAAGGAAGAGTAGCAACAAAAGAATTATCATCCACAACAGCATCCATACAATCAACAAAACTAACTGCTTTATTACCGGATTTATTACCTGTTACAGTTACTCTATTGGATTGGAAAGTTAAATTATCAGCTGCAGTTGCATAAATTGCACATGCGGTATCATCATCTACAACACCATTGAAAACGATTATATTATTTGCTATTTTTACATTTTTAGAATCAGCAATGAAAATGGCATTAGATGCATCATCTGTATTAATTGTAAATGAATTAACCTCAACTTGGTCAGCACTAACAATTAATGAAATATTATTTAAAACGGCATTTTTACTAGTCAATTTGATTTCTTTATTAATAGTAATATAATGCACATTAGGAATATTTGAAAATTCACCTTCAAAAACAAGTTCCTCACTAGATACATCAGATTTTAATGTACCATCATTTTCAAAATAATTGAAAAAAGTATTATTTGTAACAGTAGCACTTGCACCAACAACCTCTGAGGTATCATCAGTTTCAAGAACTTTCTCTTCTTCAATATTAACTGTATCAGTGTCTTCTTCAATAGTTAAAGTATCTTCTTCAAAAGTTATTTCATTATCTATTGTGTTTAAAACAGTACCATCATCGGCTGCAAATGTTGTACTTAAAGACAACAAAACAACACAAATTAAGAGTAATGAAATTAATAAACTCTTTGTTCTAATATTTACACCTCTTTTTGAAATTTTTAATAAGATTATAGCCTAAAAAATATGAAATTAAAATAATTACTGACTATAATTAAAGATATATAGATTAAACATATTTAAAAGTTATTAAATAAAAATTGAAAAAAAAGTAAAATAAAGATTAAAAATCTTCATTTTTTAATTTTAATAGTATTTTTAATAGTACACCCTGCAAAGGTGGACATTATAGTAAATTTACCTACATTTAATTTTTTTAAATATACCGTTGCTAAACCCTTATTATTGGTTTTTACAATATATTTTTTGCCTTTAATTTTAAAAGTCACTTTTTTCTTTTTAACTGCTTTTCCATTTTTGTTAACTACTTTAACAGAGAATTTAATTTTTTTTGCTTTTTTCTTAACAATATTTTTTGCAATTAATGTTGGCTTAAATATAAGTTTATTTGAAACTTTATCTCCATTAAATTCTGATGTGATCGTATAAGAACCAGATTTTAGTTTAAAAGATTGTATTGCATAACCATTTTTATCGGTTTTAACATTGTATGTTTTACCATTTATTTTAATAGATACTACATTACCACCACAATATCTGCCATCAGGTCCTTTAACACGAACTTTATATTTTATTACATTACCATAATAAACACTTTGATCTTTATTCTCAAATAAAGAAGGCAACACGTTTATTTTAGCACTATTTTTAGAATCATAATATTGTTCATCCCCATAAAATAAAATAGTAACAACATAACTTCCTTTAGATAAAATTGGCAATATTATCGCACCATTTGAATCAGTAATCCTCTCATAAGCAGCATTACCAATTTTAATTATCACCTGTTTATTTATTAAAACATTACCTTTTTCATCTTTTAAAGTTGCTACAATACCATTAGGTTGAACATTTGTATTAAACAGAAGATTAGTGTTAATCAGCCAAAATGCAGATAAATCAGCGCGAGCAGAAGTTGATTGGAAATAATTAGGATTATCAATTTTTGCAATTACACTAGGATTATCTCCATAGATTTTAGGTATTTTTCCATTGAAAATTGCAAAACCATTGCTATCAGTAATTGCATAACCAACATAGTCTTCATAGCCATCATCATCCACATAGAATTCAACTTTAATTTTAGAAACTCCATTACCTAAAATATTTTTAACAGTAGCATTAAATAGGGTAGTTCTAGCAATAGCTCCAGAAACATTATCAAGAGACAATTTTAATACACCATTATCAATGTTAACTTCACATTCAAATTCGGTCAATTTATAATTTTTCTGATACACTTTTGCATAAAACAAATAGGATGCGGGAGAGTGATATTTAAATCCATTAAAATCATAATTGAATGATGCCTTACCATTTGAAATAACAGTTGAATTTATTATTTCTTTAAAATCATCTAAAAATTCAATTTTAGCACCATTCAATCCAACATCATCAGTAATGAATATAAATGTTCCATTCTCAAAATATTTTATGTTGACATTTTGAAGTTTACCTGACACTAAATACTTATAATTTTCTAAAACATTATTCCCCATACTATTATTTACCGCATCATCACCGATGCCCAATTCTGAGTCCAGATAATTATTTTGAATAATGTTATTCTGAGCATCTTCATCTAAAATTATGGCAAAACCTTTTTTGGAAGTAATGTTATTATTTTTAATTATGTTGCATGAGGAGTTTACTTTAAGATATATTCCTGCATTTCCAGCAGGAATTGAATCAAAGTTATTGAAAATAATTTCCTCATCACTGACATCAGATTGAATAATATTATCATATAAATCATTATTTTTTGAATTTGAAAGTAACATACCATAACTTTTCTTAGCAAAAATATTGAACTCATTTTTTAAGATAGTATTATTACTTGAATCGAAAATCTCTATTCCATAAATGATATCTGAATTTAATGTGAATATATTGTTTTCAATATTAGTCTTTTGAGACATTTCCAAATTAATTCCATAATTTACACAATTTGATTTTGCATAAACAATATTTGAACTAATTACTGTGTCAAAAGAATTTCGACCAATAACAAATCCTTCAACAAAATAAGTTCCTTCAAGATTTATATTATTATTAATAAATTGATTATTTGAAGCTCCTTGACCTTCTGGAGCATCATTACTAGATTTATGACCTAATACTCCCATTCCATAAATATAATTATCATTAGATTTTACATGAATCTCATTATTAGAAAATACATTATTGTGACTATTGTAATATAGATCAATACCTATGACGGAATTTGTGGATTCTACGGTTTCTATTGTTTCATTCAATTTAGATGTTGCATCAATTTTATTTCCTGAAACCAAATTACCGGAGGCATACAACATTAAAATTCCATAAGTTCTATAAACTTCTGCTGGAACAACATGATTTCCATTAAAAGTGTCACCATCTAGACATTGTTCGTTTCCATCTAGACAACTTTCATCACCGTCAATACATGCATCCATTCCAGTATTAATATAAATATTTCCAGTTCCATTTGTTTTAATGGTATTATTAATAAATTTACAATCATCAACAGAATAAGCAAGTAACGTATATGTCAAATAGTTACCAGAAGAGAATAATGTATTGTTAATTACATCAACATCAGTTGACTCAACAACATAAATTGCATATGCCGCATTGGGATCAAAAACTTGAATATCACAGTTTAAAATGGTTGCACCCCTTACTTTATAAACAAGTAAACCCCATGCATTTAATTTACTTGCCTTATTATTTCTGATAACTAAATTTTCAACCCATACCCCATCACTATAGATTTTAAATGTTGTATTTATAAATATTGCATTCCTTCCAACAATCTTAACAGCATTATTAATTATAATATTAAGTTTATTAGTAAATTCCCCTTCAAAAATTAATATATCTCCTTTAGAAATGTCAGCTTTCAAAACTCCATTCTTTTCAAAATAATTATCATAATTTGAAGGATTTACAACATAAGTTTGTCCTTTAAAACTATAACTTGGTTTAGAAGAGTCAAAAACCCCTTGAGGAGTTGCAATTTCGCCATATCCTTTAGGAACATAATTATTTTCAATTTCATTTTCTGTGGATTTATCTACATCCCGGGCATCAATAGAAAATATTTTAGGAACTGTTGTAGAATTACCTGCATAGATAGTATTAAAAGTAATGGTAATATTACCGGGCATTCTTTTAGAGCTTATTTTTTGTATTAAAATACCTACACCAGATTTACTAACTATTGTATTTTCCGTGAAAGTTAAGTTAAATGAATGAGTATTTACTAAAATCCCGGGTCCTGCTACTGTAGAAATAGTATTATTCTTAACTACAATATTTGATCCTAATGGAGTTATTCCAACACCTTCCCTATAAACAATTTGGATATAATTATTTTCAATAACAGAACCATCTAATGCAGAAATTCCTGCACCAGATGCTTGAACTTTACAATTAATAATATAATTATTTTTTATAATAGAATTAGTAGAACCTACAATTGCAGTTTCCCCAGCTATTTCATCATTGGGATTATTAAAATCCGCTCCAGTTAGATTAATAATTTGATTATTAATAATTATATTACCAAAACCTGCTGATGAAATACCTCTATATGCCCCTATTATTTTATTAGATTTAATAATATTATTTGCACCCATAGTCTGAATACCATAACTCCAAGATGTTGGTAACACATCATATTTAATGGTATTATTATATATTAAATTAAAATTTGATACTCCTCCTTTTAAAGGACCTCCAGGATAATTTGATAAATAAATTCCATTTGCATCCCAACAGAATATTTGATTATTTGCAATATAATTATTATGAGACCCTGAAATAATTACTGGAGATGTAGAACGAGTTCCATGCCCATAAGTTATGCCAGATTCTTTTAGAATATTATTAGTAACATTATTATAATTTGCACCATTACCCAAACATATTGTATATGCAGCTTGGGCATGATTGCTTATAAAACAATCATGTATGACACAATTTGATGCACTATTTAAAAAAATACCATAATGATAATCGATTTTGTTTGCAATATTCAAATTTGAAACATTACTTCCGGATGCCCCTCCATAAAAAGTAAAGACACAATTTTCTAACTTGTTATTGGTTAGACCAACAATATTTACAGGAGTTCTAAATGTAAAATTCTTTTTAGAAAAATCTCCTTCGATACTGATTGTATCCCCACTTTTAACAGCAGAGGTAGCTTCTCCACCCTCATTAAAATAAGTATTATAATTCTCCGAATTAACAGTATACCTGTTATCAGAAGAACTTTGCAAATCATTTACTTCTTCAGAAGCAACAATTTCTGAATCAATAGCTTCATCACTATTAACGGTCCCATTGACATCATCAAATGCACTTACTGCACCTATTGAGAGGACCAATAGCAATAAGACTAATAAAATATTAATTTTTTTAATCATTATATACCTCATTCACATTAAATTCAATTATCGATTATTTAACTAAAATTGAAAAATAATCTAATATATTATTATTTATGAAAATAAAGCATATTTAAAAATTTCTAAAAAATTAAAAAAAGTAAAAAATAGATGATTAAATTAATAATCATCATAATCTTCTTCATCGTTTCTCACATATCCAACAAGGAATATTACAATCAGGATGATTACTGCAATCACAACAAATATAGGCATGTTGGATTCTGCTGAACTTGCAGATTTTGCAGCTGAACTGTCAGATAACTCAAATGCTTTGGCACCAGAGTCTCCAGCACCACTGGAACCTGATGAAGATGAACTTTGTGCATCACTTGAGGATTTTGCGTCCCCACTTTCACCAGGCTGTGATCCGACTGCTGTGTTTCCACCATCTGAACTGCTGGATTTGGCATCTGATGTTCCATTAGCCAATTGCTGTGCATTTGAACTGTCATCACCCGCATTTGCAGAACCGTCACTTGAACCACCTTGCGGTGAGTCATAACCTTGGTCTTCAGGTTGCATTTGATATAACGGGTCAGTGTTTGTTGCCTGTGCCAGGATTTCAGCGAATTTCTGTTTTTCCGCAGGAGTCAATGAGCTCATCTGTATGATTTTTGCATTGAACGCAAGGTTCTTACATGTATGGTGACAACATGCTACACCATATTTAGTAGCCTGCCTCATATACTCATTAATTAACTCCTTGACAGTGCTTGCATCACCGTCCCAAGTTCCCTGATCAGCCAAGTAAACCATCCACAGAAGTGATGTCTGATAACCGAATGAACTTGTTGCGCCATCAATATATCCGCTCATACCAAGGAGTTCACCGGATAATTGATTACCCATTTCCTTGCCGAGTTTAGTGTCAGCAACAGTTAAACCTCCAAACATATTCTGGTATCTTGCAGCATATGCGTTCATACCGGATCCACCACCTGTAATGAGTGGTATGTAATATTTAGGGTTTAAGAGCATAGTCCTAATTTCGTAATCAATCTCTTCCTGATAGGTTCTTGAAACATACTTGTTCTTGTTCCTGATATCAACAAATGCAGTGTCAGGTCTTTCCAAACCGGATTTTCCTCTTAAAATGCTTGCAGCATTATATAATCCTCCAAACCAGTCATAGTAATCATCTGAATCGAATAATCTCCAGGTACTGTCGAAGTTTTGAGTAATCAAGTCAGTCTTACCAAGCAAGTATTTGAAGTTTTCCTTCTGATTGCTGATTACAATATTTCCCTTATCATCAACGGACCATGCGTATGATACTCTTGACAGGTAAATGTCCATTGCAAGTTCATTTAAAGTTTCAATATTCCAATCAGCAGTGTTAGGTATGAGAGTTGACATACCGGTTCCCTCAAGCACATTGCCCGGAAGACCGAACAACCTGTCAAGTGAAGGATTTTCCTTGAAGTGCTTTATGACATAATTGTTGGTTTCGTTCTCACCTTGCGCATAAGCCGCAAGTCTTGTAGCTGTAACCATCCAGGTAATCCAATCCTTGTTACTGGTAACGATACTTGCATAAACGTCGATTCTTGGCCTGTTTATGACTGTACCATTTGACAATTTGACTTTCAAATCCTCTAATGGCAACATTTCAACACCAACAACCTTACCGTTATCCTGCCATACAGGTTTACAACCGAGGAAGTACAGGAACTCTGCAACACCAATTCCTTCAGTTCTTGAAATCTCTGTACCCCATAGGATCAATGAAGTCAATTCAGGCCATTTGCCATGCTTCTCATAATAGTTAGCAAGAAGCAAATCCACGATTTTAACAGCTGACTCATAAGCTGAATGAGAAGGCATTCTTGTAGGGTCTGCCGCATAACCGTCATAACCTGTAGGTATTGAATCACCGTAGGAAGGGTCTGCGAATAGTCCTGCTTTAACGTATCCCCCTTCAAGTGCTGTCAGGATAGCGTTCCATTCATTATTGTTTTGAATGTTTACAATAACCTGTGACGCATAACGTGTGGAATTGTAGAGTGCTGAATTTGCAGTTATATTATATTTTACTGCCAAATCATCCAGGGATGAGCCATTGACCATATCAGTTATGATCTGCCTTAGGAACTGCTTGACGACACTTGCCTGAACCAGATATTCAAGGTTGTTGTTAACATCATCAAAGAAGTTTTTACCTTTCAAGGCAGGATATAATTTTTCCATAATCTGATTGTAGATTTTGGTCTGTGAAGTTGTGATTGTAATCACTTCTTCCACAAGCTCCTCACCGGATAGGATTTTACCCAGAGTATGTAATCCGTATGTGATGAAATCATCTTCCATATCCTCAAGGTATAAGTGCAAGTGATCCAACCAGTCCTGGAAGGTTTCATTCTTTTCATCGAATGCCCTGAAACCTAAAGTAGGTGCCAGTTTGATGATTTTTTTCTTATACTCTTCCGCATTGGATGACACATTGAGTTTCACCTGATCCTTATAATAGTTAATGTAATTATTCAAGTCAGTGTAATTACCATATAAACCTGAAGTAACCATTGCAGGAGTCATGTGAGTTAAAAGCAATGCAGCAATCCTATCACGTGCAACCATAGCTTCCCCAGGGTTTGAAACAATATATGGATATAATGTTGGGTTTAATGTTAACTCAAAAGTCCAGTCACCATCCATTGAACCGAGGTTGGTACCAGGCAGCCATTCAAGTGTTCCGTGAGTACCCATGTTGACTATTGCATTGACCTTAGCAGTCTTGTCCAACCATTTGTAGAATGATACGTAGTATTGTGTTGGAGGCAATGTCAAATCGTGGTAATTCTCGACGGTTTTCAATTCCTCCCAACCTCTACTTGGCTGGAATGTTATGAATACCTTACCGAACCATATTCCCGGTACAACCATGTACTGTTCATCGGTTCCATTGTAAACCATTGACGGACCAAGACCTGCACCCCAGTAATCGGTCATATTCTTGATTAGATTCATTGGAATGTCCTTAACCAGATTACGGAAATCACGGGTGGATATCAATTGATGATGCTTAACCAGTTCATCATAGTTTTCCTCAACATACTGTTTCAATAAACCGTATGCCCATGATCCCTTATTACCCATTTTGAAGATTATTTCCTCCAATTCTTTTGGAGTGTACATTTTCCTGATGTCTCCGCCGGTATCATAGCCCTGCTCATATAATTTTACAATCAAATCATAAGTGGACTGGGTCACATTCAAATATGACGCACCTATTTCGGCTTTCCCAGGTGGATAATTATACAATACGATAGCAATTGTTTTATCAGAATTGCCCAAATCCTTCAAGTCTGCCCATCCGCAGCTTAGCTTAACCATCTTATCAACACCCGCTTGGATAACTTTAGTCTTACCCTCACCATCAACATAAGATAGTATGACCGGACCGTAAACTCCCTCGAAACTTGGGAAGGTCACTGCATATGTCCATTCAACTTGTGGACCTAAATCTGAATTGTAACTGTACTCTGATATTTCATTAACCCCTTTAAGAACTGCCAAATCAATATCGGACAAGTCAGGTTCTGCTGAACCGTTAGCATAACTTAAAGACCAACTATATAATGAGGTTATTGTTGAAATACCAATTTTTGAGGAATTGGTAATGCGGTTCAATATAGAAGACATTGACGGAGTGGTACTGGTTTTAAATACGTTGAATGCCAGTCTGCCACTTTTTGCATAACTTCTAATCAAAGAATCCACAACGTCCCCACCACAATAGTAAGAAGCGATAGCTATGAGTTTCTTATCCGGATTGAATTTTGATTTTAATTTGTCCTCGAATTTATTGAATAGTACTTTAGGGTTTAAAGTGTGTTCCACCCATTGTTCATATTCATATTTCATCCAGTTAAGACTTCCATCCTGGGTTTTACTGTAACCAGGGTTTTTTGTAATCCATTCATGAATCAAATCTGATTCCGGTAAGAGTGTTACCATTCCAACATCAGGATGGTAGAAACCACATTCAGGACTCATTAACGGAATACCATCAGAAGTCAATGTTGGATTGGAATATTTATTTGGTTCAATTAGGTAACGAACATAATTAAAGTAATTTTTCATGTTGGTTTGTAAAACATTAGAATCTTTAATATCTTCAGCTTGGAAGTATGATCCGATGTAGGTGTTTTCAATAGTGTCATAATGGTTGTTTGACTGGTTTGCACCAACAATATGTAAATCGGTTGCATTTAAAATTTCCTGAGTGTAAGTACCGAAAGTATAAGCCACATTATAATTTTTATTTGCCGGAGATTGTGCCAGCAATTGTTTTAAATATGAAGATGTGAACTTGTTATAACCTGAGTTTTCAGCAAACATGTCGATATGGATGAATTTTGCATATTGTGCCAACCATGCCCTTGATTCATCAAAGTTGGTTGTACTGATGTATCCGATACGTTTTGACATGTTCATCAATAGGTCAACTTTTTCATTATGTGATGCATAATCCACCAATAATAATATATCAGGCACAAACATCACATCCTTAATATCAAGAGTTGCACCAGTTTTACCTGTAAAGTCCAAATCCTTCAGATAAATAGGATTGTATGTTGAGTAAGTGAACTCCAAATTATATTTTGAAGAATCAAGACCGGTGAATTTAGCAATACCATTTTGATTGGTAGTTTGAGTTGATACCAGCTTATTTGAATCATATAATTTAACGGTTGCACCTTTAAGTGCAAAACCGTCCTCATTCCAGGTTTTGCCAATTTCGTCATAAGAATCATAAACGTGAACATTAATTACATTACTCCCTGCTTCAAGGGTTCCCTCATCTGATTGAGAAGATGTAACATCCGTAACTTCCTGTCCCAACGTTATTTCTTCTAACTCACCCGAATCACTCACCACATCAGATATTGTTTCATTTTCCCCTGCACTAACTGCAGTTACAGAGAATAGAAGCAATATTGAAAGAATTAATGCGAATACTAAGTTTTTATTAACCATTTTTGTCTTTTCACCTCCTTTATGCCGAGTTTATAACAAAATAGCAAAATTGAAATTTTACTATATGTTTAAATTTGATTTGAAAACATATAAAATTTACTAAACAAAAGCAATATTACAATTTAATAAAATAAACTAAACACAAATAAGATACATTTATATACTTAAATATCCAAATAAAATTTACCAATAATTAAGAGGTGATAGTATGCGCAAGGCAATGATTATTTTAGGAATACTCATTATCGGAATGCTCATTCCAGTAGGATTTTCCACTAATGACTCCCAGGTTGTAATAACCTACGGTGAGACAACCTACAACAATGCAAACTATAAAAATACCGTTGATACATTTTTCAAAAATCAGGCAAATGTTGATTTGAACTCTGTTGAATCAAAAATCATCAGCGCAAGTGACGTAAATAAGATTTCAAGTACAATAACCGGTAAAACATACTCTTCCAGCCAAATCTATTCATCAGCACTGGTGGATTTGAATGACAACGACAATCTGGAGGTAAGTGTTGACAAGTCACAAATCACAACAATTACCGGAGACATGTACATTTCCGCATTAAAATCAGCGGGAATCACTGCAGGACACGTTTATGTAACAAGCCCAGTGAGTGCAACAGGTGAATCCGCACTTGCGGGAATCATGAATTCATATGAAGTAGTGACTGATGTTGAAATTCCTGAAACAGTAAAAGAAGCTGCAAACAATGAGATTTACACACAGGCAGAAATCGTGAAAAACTCAGATGTGAATGCGGATGACCTATCCAAACTCGTTGATGATGTAAAAGAAGAGGTTAAGGAAAAGAATGTGACAGATCACACCACCATCGTAAACATCATTAACAACTATACTGTAGTTAACAACGTCAACATTACAAACAGTGATATTGAAAACCTTGCAACAAGTATCGAGCAAATCCAAAACGTGCAGGGAGACATTAACACTTACCAAAGTGAAGTGTCAGGTGCATTCAATAACACAACAAATCAGGCAAATGACTTTTTAGGTGGATTATTTAACTAATCCACTTCATTCTATTTTTATCAGTGTTTTTCCTTTAGACCCGCCAGCATCCACCTTTTGAAGAGCCTTATTAACATCACTTAAAACAAAGAAATGATAATCTAAAAGCAAGGATTTTATGAAAACATGAATGATTCCAATAGCTGGAAAAGACTATTCATAATGCATCCGTTTTTTCAAAACAAATTCCCTCAATAATGTATATGACCTGACAAAAAACAGCAAAAACCTTCTCAAATAGTTTGATGAAAGAAACTAAATACTCATAAGGAAACATCCTCAATTAAAAAGCGAAATTTAAAAAAAAGAAAAAGGACACTACCTTTTAATAAAGATAGTGTTTTTAATTATATTTTTGCCATAACTGGTTTTAACAGTGTGCTTACCGACTTTAAGTTTTAATTTAAGTTTTAAAGTGGCAATACCTTTTTTATTGGTTTTCACCTTATATGATTTACCTTTAATCTTAAAAGTGATTTTTTTATTCTTTAAAGCTTTACCTTTAATATCCACCAGTTTTGCATTGAATTTTATTGTTTTACCTTTTTTAACCTTAATGTTTTTAGCAGTCAGGGTTGGTTTTACAACAATATTGTTTTTAACTGTTTTACCATGATAACTAGCAGTTATCTTGTATTTTCCAGCCTTCAAATTGATTTTAACTGATGCAAAACCATTAGAGTTACTTACTGAGCGTATTGAAACCCCATTGATTTTAAATGTTACCTTTAATCCGGATACGTATTTACCTTCATCATTGCAAACACGCACGGTAAATAGTTTACCCTCACCATAATACATTTTCAAATCTTTATTTCCAACAATCCAATTGTATACCTTTGGCTTGGTGGTTTTTTTAGCGATTTCAATTGATTGTGTGATTACCTCCCCGTTGGCAAGGTTTGTAATCTCCACCTCATAGTGACCATTTGGAAGATTCAACGGAATGTATGCGACACCTTCACTGTTGGTGGTTGTGAAATAATCCTCTCCTCCAATGCGTATTTTCACTTTCTGATTTGTGGCCAACTCACCATCACCTTTTATTAAAGTAACGCTAAATTGAGAATCATAAACCTTGTTTTCAAGAATTATTGTTGGTTTAATCAAAACATTTACAGTGTCATATGAAGCCGCATAATTTACATTACCTTTAAAACCAATGCCCAGATTATAGCTTCCCTGAGGCAAATTGATTGGTATTGAAGCATGACCGTTTGAATCAGTTGTTCTTTTATAAGAATTGCCATTGATTGAAAACAGCATTTCCATTCCTTTTAATGGATTGCCATATTGATCAAGCAACTGAACCGAATACAGTATGTTCCTGTTGGAATAATCAACAATATTGTTTGCCCTGATTTGAGTATTAATAAGACTCACTACATTAAATGAATGAGTGTTATTTAAAAATTTATAGTTTAAACCGCTTTCAACATTGATATGATGAATTCCTCGTGCCAGTCCCATTAATGAGAATGTCATATAACCGTTTACAATTTTCTTATTAATCCTTTCACCGTCAACACTTACGATCAAATCATCATCAATATTTGCCGCTGAGATTTGAATGACGGCATTATTGCCATGAATGCTTGATGAAATTCTAATGACCATTTCCTTTTTAGTGACTTTAATGGATTTAACAGTGCTGTATACAATATCCTCACTGCCGAATCCCGCATAACCAATATCAACAGTGTAAACTCCTGCATCCAAATCAATAGGCAAATATGCAACACCGTCAACATCAGTGTAGGTTGTGACAACCTGACCATTGGATAAGCTGAATACGACTTTACGGCCTGAAACTTCACCGTTTAAAATATCAGTTAAAATAATGGAATATGTCTCATCATTATCATATACTGCAGTCAGATCACCTGCAAGAATTGTTGTCCTTGCAAATGAAGTGGCATTACTTGAAGACATGTACTCTCTTGCATGGAATGTTGAGGAGATATTGTTCACTTCACCCAATATGACGTTGGAAAGAATTGCAACACCATTTATAACATCAACCGTCGTTAAAACACCATTTACATTGAATGTGACCGCACCGCCATTTATAAGATTGCCATCCTTATCTGTTATTGTAGATACAACATCAACAGCTTCGCCTCTGCTTGCAATAGTCAATTTATTATAGGATTCCTTATAAGTTAATGTGAATGCTTTAATGCATGCAACCATCCCGTCATTGTTCATGTCATATTCCATACCTGACGGAGATATGCGATAGGATATTTCAGACCTGTAATTGGCATCCCTAACAGCCTTGTTGGCGCGTGAAAGTGAAAAGAAACTTTTTCCTTCATCTGAAGTCAACCCTATCACCACTTCAAACTTATCGCCCCTGCTGAGCTTTACCGGAGTGTTCAGGTTAATAGTGAAATAACCTGCCTGACCAATGTAGCCTGATTGATAGTGTTTTAATTCATCATTGACCAATATTTCAACTGTCCACTCGGCCGGAAATGAAAAATAGGTTGAAACGGCAGCAAGATACTCCTCTTCAGTTGAATGGAAAACGTTTTTGAATTTATATCCGTTGCCTCCACTGACCCATGTTGTGGACACTCCAGTTGTCTCGTGCTGATAGTTCTTATCAAAAGCAACAGTGTCATTTAATATCAGAGTGTATCCGTCTTCCTTACCAACCTGCAATAAGGTCTTATCATAATAGGAAACATAGAAATACCCATTATTTCCCCAATTAGGGCCCCAACTGTTTTTAACTAACCATGCCCCTGTACGACCGTTAATGTTTATTGTATCATCCCAGCCTACAACGGTTACGGCATGATCTGATGATATGTCCTCATCACAGCAATAATAGTAATCCCCACTTAGGAAATAGTCATCATAATACATTGATGTTGCAACAGCACCATATTTTAAAATGGCCCTTTTGATTTCATCATTATCAAGATAATCGGTTCTTGTGAAAAACAGTGCATTTTGAACGTGCATGATACTGTCCATAAATGTTGAAAGAACTGAATTGGCATCATACGGATCATCTTGTTCCAGTATAGGACCTAACCAACTTGCAAGATAAGCCAACGCCATTTTAAAGTTACCACCATCATTAACCACTTTATCATATCCGTAATCCGAATATAACGTGATGAGGTTTTTCAAATTGTTTTCAGACAAGTCAACCACATTGCCTCCGGCTTTAAGAATGCATGATTCCAAAACGGCCAGTGCTGAGAATGCCCAGCAGTTTCCATTGGCTCCTTGATTTTTGACAGAGGTCACAAATCCATCTTCAACTAAACTGTATCTTGTTGGAATGCCTCCAATATAATCTGTTATGGAGTATAATGTATAATTCCCATCCCTGAAAACAAGGTTGACTGATGATGATTCATATTTATCATTTCCGTTTCGGGCATGATTGTTTTGATAAGTGTTGGCATCCAATCCCACATTATTGAATAGTGAGCATATTGCACCACCATATTCAATTGCCTCATTGTCAATGAAGTAATTCGAGGAAATGATAGGTTGCTCCACACTATCAATGAATAATGCCCCGCCGCTTTTAGCAGTATTATTTACAAAAATGGAGTTGGTTAAAGTGACTGTCTCATACATTGAATAAACAGCACCTCCTTTATATGATGCGATGTTATTTTCACACCTAATTCGATCCAATACCATATTAGATGAAAGTGATGTGATTGCACTTCCCATTTTTGCCTGCATATTTGTAAAATTAGAATAATTTAGCGTTAAGCCTGATTCATATAAGTATATTCCCGCTCCTGCATTTGCTAATGCCTTGCCGTTTGAGAATCGAGAATTTGAAATCAGCACATTTGATGAATAATGAATAGCTATTGAACCGCCATAGTATAAGGCAGTATTATTTATAAAATCAGAGTTAATAATTTCCAGAATACCGTTTTCCACATAAACAGCACCACCTTTAAAGGCAGCATTGTCTTTTATTGTACAGTTAGTTAATTTAACATCAGTTGCATACGCATAAATCGCCCCACCATCATATTCGGTGTTGAAACCTGTCCTATTGGATGAGGTGAAAATTGAGTTTTTTGCCTCGAGGCTTCCCTGGATGTTGACGAAAAGGAAATTTTTCAATGTGATATTTTCAAAATACAGATATCCATTGTAGTTTATTATTTCACATCCCCTTCCATCGATTATAGTTTGTGATGCGTCCTGACCATAAAAATTAACATTGTATAAAGGCTCGTAACCATCATGGTTGAAAGTGTATTCACCATTTGCAAAGTGCAAATCTGAATTGTCCTTAAGCCTGTCCGTTTTCAATTCCCTGTAAGGATTTGATTTTGTTCCTTCCCCATCCCTTTCCTGTGATGAGTTGAAATAATAACTAGGGGTTTCTTTTAAAGCAATGTTTTCAACATGCTCTATCACCTCAGTTTCATTTGCCGACTCATCAAAAGCATAAGCTGATGGGAGCACCATTAAAACAGAAAAAATTATTGATAATAATATCAAATTGTAATTTTTCATTTAGTTCACCAATAATACAAAAAAGTATTTTATTTTCTTTGATAAAAACGAGCGATACAATTAAATTGATAAGAAATAGGATTAACTAATCCTTTTTATCATATTATCAGCACAATCCATGTTTTTATAATAACACGGTTAACGACGAGCAAATAATCAGGTATTGGATTAACTAATTGAATTTCTCAAAAACATTGAATGTAACTTAATTATTTTCACTCAAAAAAGTACATCTTTACACAATACGAACAACATATAGTCAATGAGGACATATGCCATATTTAATGTACTTAAAAAAAGTCCTCATTATATCTATTGTTATATGATTATATAAAGCTTACCATAGTTTAAAGAAAATAAGTTACATGAAAACCAAAAATCAATTAAGTAGAAAAAATAAGAAAATAATTAATATTTCATGGCATGTCAAGAGTAAGCTACATTAAATTATGTGGGTTACCTTCTAAAAATAAGGCAAAACTACCACGAATTCCAACAAAAATAAATAGAAAAAATCATAATAACTGCTCAACTTCATCAATAAATTTTTCAGCTTGCAAAATAAGCTCTTCAGCTAACTCTTCAGAAAAAACAACAGAATAATCATAACTAGATTTATTCCTAAGTGTTCTACCATCATAGAGATAATCATAAGATTCTTTACTAAGCAAACCTTCTTTAACATACTCTTTAGCTAGTTGCCTTAAAGTACCCTCATGAGTCTTTGGAGAAATATCCTTTTTCAATAACAAAGCTAAAGCAGAAGAATACATTGCATAATAAGATAAAGTCACTGAATCCCTATATTGTCCACCTTCAAACAACATTTTACTGGAAATCAATTGCTCCTTACCTACATTAAATGCTTCTCCAACATTATCCAATTACAACACCTTCATTAAGCACATTAGTTAAAAATGGATTATTTCTTGTTTTATTAAAATGTTCTTCTGTCATTAAATGTGGAGAAATCACTTCATCTTTTTCAAGAATAATATCAACAGCTATTCTATTAATTTTATATCTTAAATCATCAGCATTAGGAGATACAATTAAGATATCTATATCGGACTCTTCGGTATCTTCACCACGAGCAACAGAACCAAATAACATTATTAATTTAATATCATCAGATTTAATAGTTTTTGCGAATTCTTTAGCTATTTCAATCCTGTCATTCATGATAATCACCTAGATTTAATATAATAATTAATATCAAACTCCTACATAATAAACATTTTGCAAAACAACAATGCCATGATATCAAACATAACCACTCAAAAGAGCACTTACATGTTTAATTAATTTATTAAACAATTATAAAAGGTTTTTGATATGAATCTAGTGAAATATTGATTTTAACTTGTAAAATTACAAAAACAAATTAATATTGATAGATATATATTAAAAAAAATACATAAATATCTATTAATGTTTCATTGAGTAGATAATATGGTTAATGAAAAGAATACAGATTTATTTATATCAAGGTTGTTAGATAGTGCAAATATCGAGTTTATGCCTAATGGAAGTAGTATTAAAGAAATTGAAGATGCATTAAAAACTGCATCCAAAAGAGGAACAAAAAGAGTAGGATTTCCAGAGTTTGTAGGAAAATCAAAAGAATTCATAATAGTTATTGAGGATAAGGCAGAAACCAGCAAACAAGCATTATACTGTGAAAAAAATCTCAATAGATTAGATTTAAGAATAAATGCACTAACAGATTATGCAGAAAATGGTGCATTACATTATGCACAACATATAATAAACAATACTAATTTTAAAAAAATTTTCGCATTTGGATGTAGTGGAGATGAAAAACACCATATTATCAGACCCATATATGTAGATGAAAATGATTACACCATATTAGATGAAGTTGAAAACTTTGAAAACTTTAACGAGGAAAATATAGAACAATATTATAAAGAAATTATACTTAATGAAACTCCGGCAGAAGTTATAGAAATAGAAGAAGTATTAGGAAAATCAAAAGAATTAAATGAACTATTAACATCAAGAGGTAGTTTAACAGATGCAGAAAAACCATTAGTAGTATCAGCAATATTATTAGCATTAAATGAAAATGCAGATATTGATCAATCACTAAAAGCAGATGAAATAAGTAATGATGGAAAAATAATAAGTGATGCCGTTTGTTGTAATTTGCAAAGAATAAAAGTAGAACAAAAAGTAGACGCTATAATGCACCAATTTAATTTTATAAAAGATAGACCCAATCTTAACGAAGTAGATGAAAACTTAGGAAAAACACCATTAAAGTATTTTACCGAGTATATTAAAGATAAAATATTTCCGGCAATATCAACAACACATGAAGATATACTAGGCTTCTTTTATGGAGAATTTATTAAATATAGTGGGGGTGATGGTCAATCATTAGGAATTGTACTAACACCAACACATATAACAGAATTATTTTGTGATTTACTAGAAATTACTCCACAAGACAAAGTATTAGACCCTTGTGCAGGAACTGGAAGCTTTTTAGTATCAGCAATGAATAGAATGATAAATTCAGTTGAAACAGAAGAAGAAAAGAAACATATAAAAGAAAATAACTTACATGGCATAGAATTAAAAGAAAATATGTTCTCAATTGCTACAACAAATATGATTTTAAGAGGAGACGGTAAAACTAATTTAATTTGTGCCGATTTCTTAAAACAAGACCCTCAAGAACTCAGAAAAAATAAATATACTGTAGGAATGATGAACCCCCCATATTCACTAAGAAAAAATAAAGAAACAGCCCATTTATCAGAAATACACTTTGTTAAACACTTATTAGACTCCTTAGATGATAATGCCCGATGTGGAGTAATTGTCCCACAACCAGCAATGATTGGAAAAAATACCGAAGATAAGAACATGAAAAAAGAAATTCTCAAAAATCACACACTTGAAGGAGTTATAACTCTAAATGGAGATACTACTTTCTATGGAGTTGGTACAATGCCATGTATTGCCATTTTTAAAGCACATAAAACCCATCCTAGTGAAAAAAGATGTAAATTCATCAATTTTGAAGATGACGGATATGAGTTGAGAAAACATATTGGTATAATAAAAACAGAAAGGGCAATCGAACGAAAGGAACACCTTCTAAAATGTTGGAATGATGAACTTGATGCAACAAGTGAATTCATGGTAAAATCTAAAATAAAACCTACAGATGAATGGTTACATTCATTTTATTATTTTAATGATGAAATACCTCTAGAAAACGAATTCTATAAGACAATGGGCGATTATTTAAGTTTTGAATTTAAAATGATAATGGAAGATAGAGAGAATTTATTTAAATAGTGATAATATGGCACTTAATGAAATAATTAACTGGAAATCATTTCGTTTTGATGAAATCTTTATTATAAAAGGAGGATTTTACAATAAAAAGCCACCATTCAATGAAAATGGAGAAATCCCATTCATAGGTGCAACAAATTCTAATAATGGTGTGACTGGCTTTTGTCTATTACAAGATATTGAAAATTCATCTAAAATGGGACATGGAAAAAATCATGACATAACTAATAAAATTTTCGAAGGAAATTGTATTACTGTAACAAACAATGGTTCTGTAGGTTATGCATACTATCAAACAAATCAATTTACATGTAGTCATGATATAAATGTATTATATCTTAAAAATTTTGAATTAAATAAATATATTGCATTATTTTTAATCGTTGCAATCCAACAACAAAAATCTTGTTATGCCTACTCTAGAAAATGGAGACCTATGAGAATGAAAAGTTCAAATTTAATATTGCCTACTAATAACAAAGGCATGCCCCATTACCAGTATATGGAAGAATTTATGAAATCAAAAGAAAAAGAATTAATTGAAAGATATACTAATTATCTAGACTCTACTAATTGGGGGGGGGGCAAAATATAATCTAAAATCTGTTCAATGGAAAGAATTTTATATTAATGAATTATTTGAAGATATCCAAAGAGGTAAAAGATTAACAAAAGCAAATTTTATCAATGGAGAAACACCTTATGTATCGTCTTCTTCTGAATCAAATGGCGTTGATACATTTATAGGAAATAAAGAAAAAGTTAGAATATTTGAAAATTGCATAACATTAGCAAATAGTGGAAGTGTTGGCAGTACCTTCTATCACCCTTACACTTTTGTAGCAAGTGACCATATAACCCATTTAAAAAATGATAATTTTAATAAATACATCTATTTATTCATTGCTTCCATTATTAAAAGATTGAAATCAAAATATAATTTTAATAGAGAAATTAATGATAATAGATTGAAAAGAGAAGTAATAATATTGCCCATAACAGAAAATGAGGATATAGACTATAAATTTATTGAAGAATATATGATGAACTTAGAAACGGGAATGATTAAAAAATATTTAAAATACCTAAAATATAAATCTTAAGCCATCTCTTAACCAATAATCAAATAATTAATTTTTTAATTACTAAATTAATTTATTTAATTACATTCACATTTACAAACTTACCTACATCAACATGACGAAAAATGATAGTTTATAAATAGTGGAACAATATCTAAATTAGCCCCCATAATTATAATACTTAATGGGTCATCTATTAAATATATTCATCAAAATAATGTTAAGTAATAGTTGTTATAAGTTTCACCCTTTCAAATACTAACTTCAGTGCCAAACCCCCAACTAGATGATCATATTAAATTATAGCACAATAAAATTCTACTTCAGCACCCCTAACTAACACCATCACAACAATTGCACAAGCAAGTAAGCAACAAACTAATTAATCATGTACAAAACTAATAGCTATTACTACAGACTAACAATACTAAAACAAGCCGAATTACTGAAAAAAACTGAAAATAAGGACTCAAAACTCGATTTTTCATTAAATGACCTTTCCACCTTCATTTAATAAAATTACCTACTTTTAATGTCTTACAAAACATGCAATATTTAAAAAAATTTTCCTTTTTATAGTCTTTAGAATACTAGGAATATACATGAACAATAAAAAAGATTGTCCAAGTGAATACACGGACATAATTACATTAAAAGTTACTGATGACTTTAAAGATATGCTCGATTATTTACAAGAGCACACCATGTTAAATAGAAGTTCAGTAATTAGGTATGCAGTTGTTGAATTTTACAAAGCTAATAAAGGTGATTTACATAAATACGATTGATTTTAGAGAAGAAGAACTTCTCGAACAGAAAGAAAAAACAGAGTTTCTGATAGAACTTTGCAACAAATACAGAGCTGAACATAAAAGGTATTATAATTTACCCCTTCCTGAAGATATTATTCGTATACATGACAATAAAATTGGATACAATAATTACAATAATATAAACAATTTAGAATACTACAAGGAAGAACTAGATTTTTATAAACATGTAGCTGAACATTATGATAATAATGATTTCATAATAACAGATATGCATCTCTACGGTGGATTATATGATGCAGAGCAACTTGAAAAGTTTTACATTAGTCCTGAAGCAAGAAGGAGAGTGCATAATATTTGTGATGAAATTGAAGCAAGTATAAAAAAATTAAAACAAAACAAATAACAGCCAATTATATTAAATACTGCGAAAAAATCAAGAGTCATGTGAGCTGTTAAAGTAGCTTTAATGACTCGACCAATCATCACAGTAAATGAAATTATTCCTAAAATAAAACTATCTTAAAAGACTTTAATTTTAAAATGTCTGCAAATATGATGTGATAATATAAATCGAAAGGTTTATATATCTTTTTAATGTAAAATATGTTTAAATATATCCCAAAAGTGAATTTGAAAGGTGATTTTGAATAGAAGGATAACTTATAATTAATGAAGTTCTATTAGGTGCTCGAACTAAATTACTTTATGGGAGGTCTTTTTTTATGATTTCCAAACCTGAAATATGCTTAAATAATGAGCATATTAATATAGGAATCAATTATCAAATATTGAGTTATTTAAGAACACATCATACTAGAAATGGTTATGATGACTGGTACGATATTACAATTACTCGCAATGATATTCCGACTTTAATGTCTCTTGCAGAAACTGAAGATGAAGTCAAATTCATTAGTAGACTAAAACATGACGACATCATCGATATAATAGAACACACATATTTTTAATTTAAAACAAGTAGAACACTTTTGGTGTTGTTCTTAACAAGCAGAAACAGACAGGAAGAACAGTTACCATATTGTACACTGTAACTGTTTATTTTCTGACACTTATAAATATTTTCTGCTAACCATTACCACACTAAAACTCGTTCTTAAGCCAGTTGAATAAATAAGCATGTAATTGCGTAATTAATTGCTTGAATAATTAAGCAATTAAAAAAAACCATAAAGGAGTAATATATATGGTTATAAGAACAATAGATGAGTCAGAAAATCGAAGAACTGATTCAAATCAATTTTATAAACAATTAGAAATGATTTACGAAAATTTATTTTATCCAATTGATGAAAAAAGAAAAGGAAAATACTGGAAAAAACCAGCTAATAATGCAAAAGAATTAGTGGAATTTGCAACTAACACCAATGATGAAGACAAATTCATTGAAATATATACATCAATCAATGATGATGTAGTAGGAACAATACGAACGATATTTTTAGATTTTGACTTAAGCAAAGAATCACAATTAGAATGGGAATTAAACCATACATTAAATACTATATCTGACTCTGAAATCAATCCAACCATTGAAAAATATAAAACACGAGAAGATATAAGTGACTTAACTGATAAAGAACGAACGCACTTATTAAACTACTTAAGCAATAAAGAAAAAATAGAATTGTCTGAATTAACAGAGGAAGAAATACAAAGCTATTTTTACAAAAAAATTAAAGATGGTTATCTAAAAGAACCCTTTGAAGATGCAATGAAGGTCGCAGACTATTTCACAGAACATGGAATTGATGTAACTGTAAATTGGTCTGGAAGTAAAGGTTTACACATTAGAATACCTTTAAATGAATTAACTTTCACCGACAAGATAAATAATGACCCGAAACTTTTCACATTATCATTAGGCGAAGCTATTGAAACATCAATACTACATAAACCTATAAAAAAATCAACACTTGATTATGCAGTATTGAATAGAAATAAAGGTTTACAAAGATTACCAGTTACACAACATAGCACAAGCAAACTTTACAGTAACTTTATACAATTAAATGATGATTACAGTACAGCCATCAGCCATTTATTACATGTAAAATCCAATTATCTCCCAAACACCATAGATAAAAAAGCAAATACGAAAAAGTTCATGGAATTGTCTATTGTTAAAGAAGCTATTTCAACAGCTACAGAAAATAAATCTGATGACAACTACCCTGATGAACATGCAAATCCCCATTATAACTTTAGTTCTGACCGTGAAGAACTGAAAGAAATGATTGGAAAAGTGTATATTACAGGACATAGAAATGAAATTGGTTACAGAATTGTGCATGTATTGCGACGGAGCGGATTTACACAAGAAGAAGTTGAAAGCATCTTCCAAGAATTACACATCACAGGATCATCAGATTATGCCGACACTATTGGTGGAAGCATCAAATATGCTTATAGTAAAGACATTAAACACCTTTGTGGAATGCGACACTTAATAAAAGGGATAGAAGAATTACCTCACTTTACTGGTAAGAAAACTGTAATCGATTACTTCAAAAGCAACTTTGGTTATTATGATAAACCTACAGAAACTGAAGTAAAACCATTTAAAATTAAAAACAAAGAAGTAGCAGTTGTTGTTTACGAAAATAATACTGACAAATGGATTGTTTTTTTAGAAATCATTGATGGTATTAATCTAGAATTAAATTTTAACACACTGCAAGGTTCATTTATTAGAAAAAACGATGATGAAAACCTAATAACTTTTGAATTTAAGTACAAAAAGCAGTTATTTAAAATAGCTAAAGATGAACTAAAAACCATCAAAGCTATTTTAGCTGATGAAGATGTTGAAATGCCAAAATTGTTAGATACAAAGCTAAAACAGTATTTTAAGAATAATGACGATTTTATTTCATCAAAAAAAGAATTAACACTTGAACAAGAGCTAATTAAATTATTTTCAAGTTATAATGTTAATGTTAGGAAATGTAGACAACGATTAGGTCATTATTTTAAAGAAAAAGGAATGCTATTGCGAAAAAGTATCAATACCCCGTATTTACTAGATAAAAATACTAATGGATATGATTCAGTTGATATAGATAATCTAGTGATAAAACTAGACAATGAATTATTTAATAATCAAGACTTAGTTCACTCGAATGATGTTAAAGATGCAATTGGATTTGTTAGTAACCGACAAAACCCAAAATACAACATTGTAAAGTTTAACAACTGTTTGTATGATATGGTAAATTTTAAAGTAATATCAGCTAATGATGAACCAGTATTTACATTGATTGAAGCCGCACATAATTACAATCCCCAAGCTAAAGGAGAAAAAGTACAGCATTTCCTAGAAACATCATTAGCTAAACCAAATAATGAATCAAAACAAGATATAGAAGAATTAAAGCAAGGTTTTTTAGAAATGATTGGTTATATCTTAACAAGTGGAAACAAATTAAATGCTTTCTTTATCATAGCAGGTATAGGTGGAGCAGGTAAAGGTGTAGCTAGTAATCTAATCACAAACATTTTCGGAAGTGATAAAGTAGGTAGATTACAATTACAAGAGCTTACACCTGACAACAGATTTGCAACAGCACATCTAGAAAATAAGCAAGTAAATATTGTAAGTGACTCCCCTAAAAAACCTATTGAAGATACAGGACTGTTAAAATCAATTACAGGATATGATGACATACCAGTCGAACCTAAAGGTAAGGATAAATACACAATTCCTAAAGAAGAAGTTCCAGACATGATAGTTGTCTGTAATAACTTACCAAAATTTAAAGATGGGATTGAAGAGGCTATTGTGCAAAGAGTAGTTATATTTGAGTTTCTTAATCGATTTCGTGGCACCGAAGAGATGAATCCTAATCTTCTTGAAGAACTATTAACTGACCCAGAAGAAATGGAATGGTTAATTTATAATGGCATTGAAGCATATAAAAAAATGATTACAGAAGGAAATGATTTTAAAGCTAGAATCGATGATGAAAAATCAAGAGAAATATTGGGCAAATTTACTGACCCAATTGCACATATTCTACCAAGATTGGTAAAGTATTCTGATACAGATATCAGTAGTGAAGACCCTATTATTACAACAGAATTAAATCAATTAATTAGGTATGTCGCAAAATGTGAAAGCTTACCAATAGATGTTCTTGATACAAAGGGTCATATAAAAGCTAAGCATTTAACTTCAGAAATCCGTGAGGAATTTGGTTTAGGTAAGGAATGGACAACAACAACTAAACATATCCCTCAATTAAAGGAATCAAGGACTATCTTTCCAAATCTTTATAAAACAGAAGAATATGATGTTTGGCTAGAAAAAATGAATAAAGATAAAAAAGAAAAAGTGAAATAATCAAATTCTAGAGTTCTGGACTTGAATAGTATCAAGTCTAGGTTACTCTCATTCTCTATTTTGCTCTGAAAATGCTCAAAAAGGCTTCTTTCCCAACCCATAGAGAACAATCCATTATACGAAAAAATGATAAAAAATTTTTAATTAACCAACTTTATTTAATTTTATATGTAAGTGATTATAGAACTAACTCTATGAATTTCAAAATATCACATTAGCTTTGTTAGTTCGCCAAAACACAAATGCTTCATCATCTAGTGTTATATGACATTAAGTCCATAAGTCTAGAATTAGTTCTTTTCCTAAAATATCACTATTGTTTTTGCCTTTATTGAGAAGATCATGACTATCTCAAAAACAGATCATCGGAATTCATGAGGAACAATATTTCGCCAAAACATCAGCATGCTAAAAATTAAACTAAAAGCTATTAACTCACATTTAATTTTAAAGCAAAATACATGATTAAATAAGCAATTAATCAAGCAAGTAATTAAATACGCAATTATACTATGCAAAAAGAGATAAAACTTGAAGATTAGTGCAGTTTATACTTTTGCGAGCACCAATTACCCATAAAAAGAAAAATTAAAGAACAAAAGTTTAACTAGATTACCTGAAATGTGCAATGATATGTTGCTTCTTATTGAAATAAAAAAAAGATTGAAGCTAGTTAATTAAATAACTTCTTAACATACAACAATATCATATATCTCTTCGGGAGGATATGTTTCAGGAGCAACATAAACTAATAATCCATCATTATCAAAATAGACAAATCTTTCAGTATTAGCTGGTTGATAATATAATATCTGTCCATCGAAACCATTTATTGTTTTATCCCGTTGAAGTTTAACATATTTACTTACTGGAAATTGATTATCTGAAGAGACATGAATCTCAAATGATGCACCTTTATCATTTTTAAAATCAACTGTTTCAAAAGTTGAAGTTCCATACCTATTAGATTCTTCAAAACCTTCAGGAATAGTGAATGTTTTTCCAAACACAGTTGTTTGACCTCCAGCAACATATTTTGGACTACCATCAGATGTTGAAGATGAACTAAAAGTTCCAGATAGCCATAAACTACCAACTAAAGCTAAAATTAATATTACTGCAACAATGATTAATTTTTCTTTAGATATAGTGTGGAAGTTATAATCCCCTAGAGAATTTGTTTCTAAAACACGATTGAAAATAATAATTGTAATAATTTCAAATAATACAAATCCAACATTAAATAATGAAATAATTGCTAATATTGAAAAAATAATGATTAATAATACATTTACGTTGGTTTTATTGAATTTTCCACTGATTAGTTCATCATAGCTTTTGTAAATTAAATATATACCTACTACAGCACCAAATATTGCTAAACTGGGCAAAATAGTACCTAAAATTGCTAAAATGTATCCTATGACAATATGATTTTTGTATGACTTTTTTGATGAAGAAATGTTGCTATTTGTTTCTTCTTTATCGTCTAGTTTATTACCACATTTTGAACAAAATTGCATTGACTCTTCAAGTTCAGCCCCACATTCAGTACAAAAAATCTTGCTCATTTATTTTTCCTCCATTTAATATCAACTAAATATTAGAGTTTTTCATTTTTTCCAAACATACTTGTTTAATTTCATCAAATTCCTCTTGAGTTATTGCACCCAATTCTAATAATTCTTTAGCTTCTTTTAATTGACCCATATAATTTGTTTCAACTTTTATTTGTGAATTTCCTCCTCTATTACTATGGATATCTAAAATTTTTTGATTTACATAATCATAAATTCTATCAATTTCATTTTGATAAAAAGTTCGATAGTGAACAACATTTTCGCTTTTGCCATATTGTCTTGATTGTGCCATTCCTGGAACTTCAAATTCAATAGAACCCAAAATGTTTATTGTAGCATCTCTTTTTTGAATACTATGTATTTGATTATAATATATTCTTTTCACACCTCCCAATTTACTTAAAAATTGTTTTAGAGGATTTCCAGTGAAATCTAATTCAATATAATCTTCAAAAACAGATAATGAAGCATCTCGCCCATTTACATAAAACAATGCTCCATCTGGTTTTTCGTTTTTTATTTGTTGATTAACTTTTTTTTGGGTTTCTATTTGTTTTTTTGATTTTATTGCTTTTTTACGAATGTTCTGATTTTTTTGATAGTTTGATACCTCTTCAATTATATTGTTTACACCTAAATCTGATAAAATAGAATTTGATTTACTTGAATTATTTTGTGTTTTTCGTTTAGAAACATCACATGGAATACCACAATTATGGCAAAAAGCATCATCATCATTTAATTGTGTTCCACATTGGTCGCAGAATTTAACCATAATTTTTAACTCCAATAATGTTCAGTTAGTTTTCGATAAGCAAACCCTACACCTACAATAATAAGATATGGAATTAAACAAACAAAAACTAAAAGAATAAAAAATCTGACTTCTGTAAATACAAGTGGCATGAAAATAAATAAACCTGAAATGAAAAAACCAAGAAATACAATAATAGCAAGAATTTTTGATTTAGAATATCTATATCCAAAATCTTCTCCATCATATACCATTAACAATTTGCATACAAGTCATCAACATCGTTTTTAGTTTTAATTGTATGTTTTAAATTATTTTCTAAGGAGGTAAATTGACCACATTTAGGACAAAATTTAGCTCCCTCATCCAATTCATTTCCACACTCAGTACAATACACTTTTTCCATATATCCACCTACTTAAAATTTTTAATACTGCCAATATAATAAATAAAAGAAAGTTGTTTAATTAACAACTTAATGATTAAAATATTATATTACTGAACCACTTCCAGAAGAGTATTTATATACTGTAGCCGAAGCAGGGACATCATAATCAATATGTCCAACCACTTTTTCATTTCCACCGACAGTGTTTATTACAATATCTCCTTTAATATGGTGTGTTGCATGTCCAAAATCATATTCATCTAAACCATCAATACAATCATCAGAGATTGTATAATCAAATTTAAACCCATATTCATTATCTTTAACATAAGTATTTTTGGAGTTAAATGTAACATCTTCTAAATGTTGTGTTTTACCATTATGGTAAGTAACTTCAATGTTCTTTAGCTGAACATTATTAACTTCAGTTATTGTATCAGTTGGTATAATTGTAAAAGCCACATTAGTTTTGTAATTATAATTTACAGTCATGCCAACATCAGTTACATTTACTGAATCACCACCACTAAAAAAGGAGATTATCCCAAAAATAACGATTAAAGCAACTATTACTAAAATAATTGTCTTTAAACCAATTTCAAAATCGCCAATTTTCATATATTATCACCTAAAAAATTAAGCAAGGATTTTTTAGTTAAAATTCTATAGAATTAGCATATGTTTTTAAATCATCTAAATTATCCCCAACAATACCTACTACTTCAGTTTCATTATCATTTGATGCAATTAACATATAACCTCCATCATGTTGAACCATCTGATTATATAATACAGTGAAACCATCTTCAACAGAAGGATGTTTAAAAGTAGAATTTTCATCTAAAATATTAATTACATATTCAGTTATATTAGTATCATTATCATCAACAATGGATTCATTAAAGTAATAAACTATTATATTATCACCAATTGGGTCTCCATCATTAAAATTATATCCAAATACAGAAGCACCTGAGATATTAGAGTCAAGAGTTACAAATTCCTCATCAGAGGGAACACTCATGTTAAACAAACCATCGAAATCGTGAGTTGTTGTTTCAACTGCAAAAACACTAGCTAAAGAGACAAAAGCCATTACAACGATCAATATAGCAAAAATCTTTTTACTCAATTAAATTACCTCCAACAATTAAATTTTTTTACAAAATTTAAGTTTTGTATTATTATGTCTCTTTTAAATATAATATAAAAGTTGTGTATAAATCGAATCAATAAGAATTATAAATAATAAATAGGAATCAATAAGAATCTTTTAATAACTATTAAAGTAGTTAATAAAGAATATAACAAATAAATATGAGTGAAAATGAATCAGAACCAAATTTTTGGTCTTTAATTGGATATATAAAAGTTTCTCCAGCACGTTTAAATTGCATCACTTGTATCGGCACTGAATATAAAATGCCAAAAGAAATTGTTGATGCAACAGGAATGCGAATAACACAAATATCAAATGCATTACACGACCTAAAAGAAAAGAAAATAGTAGTCTGTTTAAATGAGGAAAATATCAAAGGCAGACTATACCAAAATACCGAATTAGGATTACATCTATTGGAAGAATTAAAAAAATAACAACATCGAATACTATTACCATCACCAAATAAAAAAGTTCTTGTATAATTCATTAAGCTATCAAATAAAGTATTAATTAAATTAATTAAATATTTAATTTTATAATAGACCTGTAAATGAAGATAAACTATCACTAATTACATAGACATGAACAATAAAAAAACACATAAGAATCAGAACTACACATAATTAAGAAATCAAATAATTGGCAAACCACTAAAAATCAAAAAAAGATAAAGAGATTATTTAATCTTTTGATTAAACAACCCTCTTAAAAGTATTAATGTCTAAGTACAATATTATCAATTATTGATTGTACTTTAGATTTTTTTACTTTTTCATTATCTTCCCATAATTTTATTGAATAACTCTCCAGTTCATCAGTAATCTTTTTACTTTGGGATTTAGATAATACATACCCATTACTTTCAATATAATCATGTTCATAGAGCCCAATTTCTGAATAAATTCGCTTCCAATTATCATCAGTTCGATAATATTCATCTCTAATTGCTGTAGATTGAAATGCTGATGTTGTATTGAATGCCTGTGTTATTAAATCTTCAATATAATAATCAGTAACACCAGTAAAATCTTCTTTTTTAACATCTTCCTTATAATATCCAATAATAGTAGAAGCCAAATTATATTTTTCAACTAATTCGTGTCCAGAAATATACTCCTGTATTCTTTTTAAGTCATTAGCATTGGCAAGATTATCTAATTGATTTTGAATATCCAATACTTGAGAAGATAAAGCTGAATTGACACTTTCCACATGACGAATCTTTTTTTCATATTGCTCTTTCTGTTCGTCCATTTCCCTCTGCATAGAGACAGCTTGAACTTCTAATTGTTTTCTTAATGCTTTATTTTGTTCTTCTAATTCTTTAAATTCTTGTGTTGGAATATCCTTAATTTTTATATCTTTAATACTAAGATAGGGACTTAATGCAAGGTAAGTTTTCCTAAGATAACTATCATGACTATCTGATTCAATTGCTTCATACACTTTTGAATTTGATTCATTAGGTGGCACATGTCCAGTAAATATACTAATAATATCCACTTCTGAAGTTTTATCAGAATTAATAACAACTTGAGTAATGTTTCTCCTACAAGTAGTGGAAAACAATTTTCTAAGAGAATGAGACCTAAATCTACGATACTTACCATTTTTATCCATCTTATCCCCTAATTGTTTATTTAACCTTTGAAATAATTGTTCAATAGCTGTAGATTTTAGTTCTTTATTAGTAGATGTTGCAAACAAAGGATAATCAGATTTTAATATTTCATTTCTTCCTTTTCGTATATTATATTCAATTCGATTATGGAGATATTGCCATATATATGTACTTGCTTCAGGAGTATTAAATGTAACACATAATTGTGACTTTTTGGCTGTTTTTGACGGCATGATTTCCCAACATGGATAAATTTCTTCAGGATTTTTAGCTAATAAGTTATCTATTGTTTTTTCCTCATTATTCTCAAAATAAATATCACATGCCTTAATTAAATCACCGATTGTTAATCTCCTTACATCACTACTTCTTAAACCAGTAGTGGAAAAAAAAGAAATTATAGCTTTATCCCTAATACTCTTACAATATGACATTGCTGTTTCCACTTCCCTCCAAGAAACAATATCTTCATCACGAATCCTATCGTTTTGAATGGTTATTTTAATTGGTTTAGGTTTTTGAATATCATATTCGCCCAATAAAGCTCTGAATGTATCTAATTTAAGCTTAATAGTCCTATTAGTTAAACCTCTGCTTTTTAAATAATTATAATATTTAAATTGATATATAGTTACAGACCTATCTTCCAAATCAAGAAGGTCATGATTTCCTGTTTCATTATCTATATATGGTTTTTGTTCTCTTTTTCCTATTCTAACAATATCAGATGGCGTGACATCAAATAATTCATGTATTTCTTTAAAAACAGTGTTGTAATTTTTAATTGCATCTTTAGTAAGGTTTCTTCGTTCCACCATCATACTTAATTTAGCATCGGTTTCAGAAAATTTGGTTTTGGTTGTCATAATTAATAATATGCAGATTACCAACATATAAGTGTTTGGTAACCCACATAATTTTACATGGCCTGTTAAGAGTAACCCACATTCTGTTTATCAGCATTCATCTTAGCGAACTACCTTGCCTACACAAGCGATTATCGGCAACTTTGCTCTTGCATCCTATGGAATGGCCGTTTCACCGTTTCTTTTAATGTCCTCAATTAAATATCATCGTCTACCATTAAAAGCCGTGTCGTTTCTGCTCCAGAGTCATGCCTCTCAGCATACGTCTTTCAACGCCATAGTCTTGTATTGATGTGCGGAGTTTCCTTAGTTATAAATAACCAGCAGCTGTCTTCAACTTGCCATGAAAAATATTAAGAAAAATTAGCAGGGCCTAGATTTGAACTAGGGATCTCAGGGTTATGAGCCCTGCGGGTTCACCAGACTACCCCACCCTGCTATACGAAAATAAGTACTAACAATATTAATTATGACAAAAATAATATATAAACTTTTCGATAAAATAGGATAAAATTAAGAAAATAAAATCATTTATTTTCTAAAGATTCAATCCTTTTATTCAAATCGTTTAACTTTTCCTCAGTAGTTTTTTGGAACTCTTCTGATGATTTTTTGAAATCATTAAAGTCTTTTTCCAAATTATCAACATTACTGGTTGTTTCAGAAAATTTGGTTTGCAAATCTTCCAAATCATCAGTAGTGGCTAAAGACCAATCCTTAATCAGTTCCTCACTTTTAGCATCCAAAAACGCATCAATCTTGTTAGAGAATGCATCAGTGTTAATGCCGGACATGTCGATGTCGCTTAACTTAACCTTGATTCTTTTTGTAACTGATTCATCCTTTTCAGAGCCAACATCTTCTTTATCCAAATCGTTGTACTCAGGAGAGTTGTTTAAAACCTGTTCCATATGAGCATCGGCACTGGTTGGAACGTAAGTCTTTAACTTATCCATTGTGGATGGACTGTTCAATAAATAATAATAAACCAATACTGCAATTGCAACAATTAATATGAGTACTGCAACTACTTCCATAGCATCCATATTATCACCTATTTCATTCCTTTAAGTTTCTTTTCTTTTTCTTCGATTTCTGTAAGCATCTTTTCGAGTTTTCTTTGCTCGGTTTCAGCTTCAAGTCTTGCTAATCTTTCATTGATTTCAGAGTGAAGGAAACCTACACGACTTCTTGCTTCAGTGGTGGACTGTCTTATTTCGGAAAGGCGGTCCTGTTGATCTTGTGGTAATGGAATAGGATTATCCATTAATCTTTTAGATTCAATGTCTTTTTCAACCATGGACATTTTCTTAAGCTCAATTTCCTTTTCAAGAAGTGCGATTGAATTTTTAGATTGAGCAATGCTCCTCCATTGGAAAACAATGATAATTAATACAATAGCTGCAATTACCGCAATGATTAATATAAACATTTGGTCAGGTATTGTAGGAATATCCATTTTTCAACCTCCAATAATTAATATACTTATAGTAATATATAATATTATATAACATTTATCAATTAAATATTTAATTGTATTAATTTAGAAGGTAAAAATTTATGATAGAATCCTATATAGAATCTGGAAAAATCGCTTCAAGAATTCGTGAAGACGCTTCAAAGATGATTAAGGATGGTGCATTGGCAATTGACATCGTAGAATATGTTGAAAGTGAAATATTAAAGTCTGGAGCCCAAATAGCATTTCCATGCAACCTGTCAATCAATGAAGTGGCAGCACACTACACCTCCCCTGCAGGAGATAAGACCGTGATTCATGCAGGAGACATGGTCAAGCTGGATTTGGGAGCAATGATTGACGGATACATTGCAGATACTGCAGTGACAATAATAGCTGATGGAAACATCGACGAGAGATACACACAGGATGAGATAAACCTCCATGAAGAGATAGTTGAAGCATCAGCAGCAGGTCTTGAAGCTGCAATTGCAACAGCAAGGGCAGGAGTTGAAATCTCAAAAATCGGTGCTGCAGTGCACGAGGCAATATCCGAATACAAGCTAAATCCAATATTCAACCTTATGGGCCACAGCCTGGAGCAAAACAACCTGCACGCAGGAATATCCATACCAAATTATGACAATCACGACAATTACGTTTTAGAAGAAGGCCAAGCCGTAGCAATAGAACCGTTTGCAACAAACGGAGAGGGCTACATCAACGATGCCCCTGGTCATTACATCTTCTCATACATGGCAAACAAACCTTTCAGAATGAAATCAACACAAAGGGTATTGAAATATATCCAGCAGAACCACAGATACGTTCCATTTTCAGGAAGATGGATTACCGATGAGTTTGGTGAAAGAAAAGGTGCAATCGCACTCAAGCAATTATCAGATGCAATGGCAGTCTATCCATACGCACCACTGCGTGAAAAAGAGGGTTGCTTTGTAAGTCAGAAGGAACATACCCTTATTATTGAAAAAGAAGGCTGTACAGTTACAACCATTTAAAAAAAAAATAGTTTGAAGAGAATTATTCTCTTCAATAAATTCTATACTGCTGCAATACGGATGATGCGGTAGCTTTTTTGTATTTTGAAACTAATTTAAAGTAACCTGTCTTTTTAGGTGTTTTAATTTTGAATAATGCTATGCCTTTTTTGTTTGTTTTTGCAGTGTATGTTTTCTTATTGAATTTAACTTTAATTTTTTTATTTTTCAATGCTTTACCCTTATTGTTAAGCAATTTGATTTTGAATTTGAAAGTCTTTTTACCAATTGAATTAACTTTTGTCAAGTGAATCAATGTTGGCTTGACTGTGATTGAATTGAAAACAGCAAAATCACCATACTTAGCCACAACAGAATATGTTCCAGGATTAAAATTAATTTTCAATTTTGCAAAACCATTCTTATCTGTTTTGACAGCGTATTTTTTAGTGACTGTTGTTACCTTACGTGTTATTTCATTGATTTTGTTATATGCAATCAGAAATGTGACTTTTTTATTAGCAGTCACTAGTTTTCCATTATTGTCAAATGCACGGACAGAATAAAATTTGCCACTATTAAAGTACACTTTCATGTTTTTTCCACCGCTCAGCACATCAAACACCTTCAAATCATCAGTAGTCATATCACCAGTTATCGGATTAAACAGATAAAGCTTATAATTCCCATTACTTAAAGGCAATGGGAATTTAGCAACACCGTTTGAATCGGTTGAGATATTCATTCCATATTTTAGTGAATTAACCCCACAGAAAACAAATGTGTTTGTTAATGGTGCACCGTTAGATTCATAAAAGGTGGCTTCATAAATTACCCCGTCAACATATCTGTTAACTACCTTGCCTGGCTTGATTGTTGCATTATGGACACTAATCTCTTGGCCGATAGGTTGTTCCACATTATCATCACTTTCTAAAGTGTCAGCAGATTCACTTTCCTGCAGTGAAATGTCAATATCCTCCTGATCATCAATTTCCTCAAGGGTTAAATCAGTTGAATTATCAGCGGCAAATGTGAAGTTAACTGATAGGACAAATATGATTGCAATTAAAAAAATTAGTAGTTTATTATTGTTCATAATTAACCTCCCTTGTATAATATATATTTCATATATTATTTAATATTATTCAAAAAGAGTTGAGCATAGAGGTTTAAAAAAAATAAAAAAAAGAAAAAAAGAGAAATTAGTATTCCACAGGAAGTGGTAATCCTAATTTAGCTCTGTTTTCACGTTCTTTTCCGTTTTTGTCCTTTTTACCTTTAGCTAATTTTTCAAGTAAAGGAAGACCAGGTTTTACTTCTTCCATTGGTTTTGTTTCAATTAAACCAGCGTCAACAGCAGCTTTAAAGATGCTGTCACCATCGTCGGTTCTGGTTAATACGGTGGACCATCCGTCAGGAGATCCTACAGAACCGGTGGATACGTCAGCCCATTCAGCTACGTAGTCCATACAGATGTTACAACCAGCTTGTTCATAACCGTGGGTTTCTTTAATAGCTAATCCTGAGTCTTCGCCATCTTTGGTTAACCAGAATTTACCTTTACCAATGTCCATTTTGGTAGCGTCGGTTAAGGAGTCAAATCCTAATTTAGCAGTTGCGAAGGTATCAAGAGAAGCCATAGGGAAGTTTTCCATACAGTAGATACCGATGAGTAATTTGATTTTGTCTACAACGAATCTGGTGAATGGATAAGCTTGTGCTTTTCTTAAACCTTGGGTTTGACATGGAGTTGCTACAACACCAACTTTTTCTAAACCATATTGACGGGTAGCTTCTTTTAAAGCGGATAAGGTTGGGGACATTGAGTATTTGGTACCTGCTGCTGCGATAACTTCATCTGCTGAAGTTACTACAGTAGGGATTGGTCTCCAATCTTCATCAGGAGTTCCAGCTACAACTGCACCTTCAATGATTCCTTCATCGAGTGCGTAACAAAGTAAAGCGGAAACAATTCCTCCGTCTTGAGATACATCTAAAATTTTGCTATCTGTAGATCTTGCAGATAATGCTTCTTTATAAGTTCCTAATGGCATGTTCAATCCTCCTATAACCCTGTATTTTCTTTAATTCTTTTTATAGGTAACCATGCTCTTGGACACATTGCATAACAAGTTCCACATTTAATACATCTGTCTCTATCACAGCTAGGTCTACCTTCAGTAAAGCCCATAGCTCTTGTAGGACAAGCTAGAGCACAAGTTCCACATCCACTACATAATCCGTTACGGATTATATTAGTTAATACATCACAGCCACATCCAGTGTTGCAAGCAGCTTTATCGATAGCAGGTTGTAAGTATTCTAAGTCACCGTTACATAATGCAACAACAGCGTTTGCAATCATTTCAGGTGCTACAGGACAACCAGGAAGTGCTAAGTCCACTTTAACTAAGGAGCTTACAGGCACGAATGATTCGTGTTTAGGTTGTGCTTGTTGACCTCCACGTGCGAAGGTTGTGAAACAACCGGTCATAGCACAGGAACCAAATGCACAGATTAATTTGGATTTTTTCCTTGCTTCTTGGATTTCGTGTAAACTGTGTTCATCTTGTAAACAGACGGATCCTTCAATTAAACATAAGTCCATTTCAGGCATTTCTTCAGCATAAGTACCATGAATCCATTTGTCAACTAAAGTTTGTCCGTATACGATATCAATCATATCAGTTAAGACTGTAGATAAAATGTCATAGTTTTCAGTTAAAGACATTGCATCTCCAGTACAACCACTTAAGTGTATGTAACCGATACGTGGTTTTGCTGAAGCAGCTTTTTCTTCTGCAGGAGCAGCTTTTGGAGTTTCTGCTGGAGCAGCTTCAACTTTTTCTTCTACTTTTGGTGCTTCTGGTTCAGATGAACCGCCAAAAGCTTTTTTCAATTTATCAAACATTATTTTACCCCGATTTCTTTTAAAATAAGATCAATAGTCTTAGGAATAGCCTTTTCTACGGATTCTGTTAAACCCATATCCACATCCGGAGTTGGAATTGACTCAGGTTTACAACCTACGACAACCACTTCACATTTCTCTGAAATTTTCTGAAGAGGCTCTTCAACAGTCATTCCGTGAGGATTATCATATTTTCCTATTTTCATTATATTTGGATCAAATACATCGACAGTTCCAGGTTCCGCATCAAATTCAACAACATCAATAACTATCAGTTTTTTCCAGTCGTACTCTTCATAAAGCGGGAAAAAATTTGTTGGAGCTGCAGTTCCGCCGTCAATGAACTGTATGCTGTCAGGCAATGTTATACCTTCAAATTTCTCTTTGATTTGATTCATTATGTCTTTATCAAATTCATCCTCAACATATGATGTGACAGCAGGGTCATAATAATCATTCTGGTCATTGCAGTATTTCTGCAACAGATTAATGACTACCGGACCAAATCCATCATCCTTAAATAAGATATTTCCGCATCCAATAACGATTATCTCCGAATCATAAGGCATTTATTAATCCTCCAACTTAGATTCTCACCATTTCGTTTTTGAGAATGGATTTGTCTTCATCGTCAACTACCATCACGTGAGTAGCACAGGATAAACATGGGTCGTATGCTCTGATAACGTGTGGACCAAATTCATGATGGAATCCTTCTGTAGCTGGACCCATAGTTGGAATGTTCCAAGTGGTAGGTACAATTGCAGAGTAGAATTTGGTTTTTCCATCTTCAACTTTTGCCATGTGAGCGTTGGTTCCTCTAGGACCTTCGATGATACCGAATCCAAGTTCGCCAGTACCTCTAGGATCGTAGTCTGCTCTTGCAGATGCTGCAGGATCAATTGCATCTAATGCTTCTAAACATGCGTCGTAGTTTTTCAACATTTCGTCAGCACGTGCAACGTGTTGAGCGATTACACCTTTGTCTTTGAATCCTTGGAATTTTTCCATTCTTGCTCTAGGACCTGTTTCAACATTGGTTCCGTTGATTAATGGAATTACAGAACATCCTCTTTTACCTACTTCAGGGTCGTCATACCAAGCTTCAGGTAAAACTTCAGAAAATGCATCCATATCAAACTCATTTACACCATAAGTTGGGTGTACAGCGAGTAATGGTTGGTTAACTACACCTAAATCTTTTGGAATACCCATTTTTTCTGCACTTTCAGCAACACAGTTTTTGATTAATTCAACGTGTGCTTCAAGGTCGGATTTAAGTGCGGTCATTCTTTCTATTAATCTTTCTTTTGTAAATGGAGTAATGTTTCTTGCCATTCCTCCAACTCTTACATCAGATGGGTGGATACCTTCACCAGCAATCATGTCTACAACGTATTGTACATTTTTTCTTACGTTACTTACGCTGTCTACAGCAGTAGCGAATAAGTCTTCAGGAACGAAGTCCGGTGCTACTAAGAAGTGGTGAATAGCTGCACTGTTAATGTTGTGTGCTGCTAAGGTAGCTTCTCTTAACAATCTAGCTGCTTTAGGAATTTCAATACCTAATGCTTGATCGATAGCTTCAGCTGATGCTAAAGTGTGTGGAATAGGACATACTCCACAGATTCTTTGACATAAAACTGGAGCGGTTTCAGGTGCTTTGCTAAGAACCATCTTTTCTAAACCCCTTACAGGAGTTATACTAAAATACATACCTTTTGTAACAATCCCTTCGTCGTCGACTTCCATGACGAGTTCGGCATGGCCCTCTTGACGAGTTGTAGGGGATATAACTACTCTATCTTTCAAATATGTCACCTCAATTATAAATTAGAAACTAACATTAAGTATATATATTTTTTATTATTAATAAGTTTCTTTAATAATTATAAATCGAAATATATATAAAAGATAAAAATCTAACTTTTATTATTATAATTTTATAACCAAACAGGAGGGATAAAATGGATAAAGCAAATATAATCATTTCAATAATTGTTGTATTATGTATCGCTGCAGCAGTAACTGCATACGGTATTACTAATAGTGACAATCCGATATTTTCAGATTTATCTAGTATGGGCGCAAATGATAATACTGGAAACGGACTCGGTAACAATACTACCCTGAATAATACAGGTTCATCTGTAGCAACTACCGACGGAAGTTCCAGTTCTACCGGATCCGAATCAGGCAGTTCAGACAGTTATTCATCAGGTAGTTCCTCATCCGGCAGTTCATCAGGAAGCTCATCCTCAAGTAGCAGTGGAAGTTCATCTTCAAGCGACAGTGGCAGTGACAGTGGAAGTTCAAGTAACACACAAATGTCTTATTCAACTGCAAAATCAATCGCAAATGATGCTGTTTTAGAAGACAGATGTTATGCTGGAAGCGGTTATTATTCCAACGGATATTGGATATTTACAATATACGATGCTGACGGTAATGCTGTTGACTCCATAGGAGTTAATGATGCTACTGGAGGTACTGAAAGAGTTTAAATATTTATTTTAATTCTTTCTTTTTTTATTTATTAAATAGTTAAATATATATAATAAGAAAAATAAAATTATTATTGTTGTATATAAGGGCCCGTAGCCTAGCTGGATAGGGCGTCGGACTTCTAATCCGAAGACCCCGGGTTCAAATCCCGGCGGGTCCGTCCTTATAATTCTTTTTTTAAAACAAATTAATATTTGTGGCTTGATAATTTTTTGGGCTTGTAGCCTAGTCTGGAAGGGCGTAAGACTCCTAATCTTAAGATCGAGGGTTCAAATCCCTCCAAGTCCGCTTTTAGAAATTGTCTAAAGTTACCACTTTAGGCTTTTTTATTTCTTTTTTAAACAATATATGACCGTATTGTCCTCCACCACCAGGAACAACATCAATCGTATTGTTTCTAAATGATTCGATGGCATGTGAAACCTCATGATCAACCCTTTTAATATCATCCAATGAAACATTAATCAAAACATCAATTTCAGTTTTGAAATTGTCTATCAGTTTCTGCCATATTCCCTGCACATATTTTGTAGTGACTCCCTTGCCGTAAACAGCGGAAATTATTTCGGCCAAAGGCATCAGATGAACGTAATCCGGTCTGAATTCAGGATGGACAGGATCAGTAGAATCCGCAATTTCGGAAATTCTATAATCAACACCTTTTTTTATTGTCCCTCCACAGGAACATTTCATTTTGTTTTCGCGGGCAACCTCAGGGTCAATCAGTTTGTGGCATTTGGTACATGCGGTCATGTGATACTTTCCCAGATTCGGCACGAGACCATAATTTGCCTTGACATCCCTATGTTTAAATGCCTTCTTGATTGAGGAATATGAAATATCTTCAAGCTCAATTTGATTAAATTCACGACCCAGTCTGTGTGGCCATGGGGAATGTGCATCGGAGTTTGAAAGAAATACAAAATCCTTAAGTTCACGAATCGTATCCGCCATATCCGTATCAGCCGACAGACCCAATTCAACAAAGTCAGGTTTAGCATCATAACAGTCATATATGCTGTCATATGACTTGTACATTCCGGTCCATGGTGTGAATGCATGAGCCGGACCGATGAGACAGTCATGGTCATGTGCAAGCTCCAATAGCTCAGCGCCTCCAAGACGGGTTTTTGGCCTGCCGTCACTGGATTTGTTACTTGACGGCAATTTTGATGAAAGCTCACGCGCAATGTCCATGTCGGGAATTATGATTACATGATGAATCCTGTGTTTGGCCTCAACTTCAGTTGTCAAAACAAAATCCATACCGTCAAAACTGTAAATTCCATCACCCAGATAATCAGTGCTCTCCTCAATGATATCCAGCCATTTGGGATGAAACGCATCACCTGTTCCTAGAAGCTGCAAACCCTTCAGTTTGGATTTTGGAGCCATATTCCTAATAACCATGTCCTTTGATGATGCCATTGAAAAGCAACTGTGAATGTGAAAATCAGCATTGACCAACATGATTAACTGTTAGAAGATAGTATTATTTAAAATTTTTTTGAAATCATGAAAAGGATATGCGTATCTCTTTTTCCTTAAATCGACATCCAGTTGTGATGAAGATTTGAAATTCCTTAAAAAATCGTTTGTTTTGCTAATCAAATCAATGATTTCTTTTTGTGTTGTCGGATATGCAAGCTTTAAGGTGGGAATTTCCATATCGTCAACAATCTTGACCATCAGACTTCGTGCATTGTTGCAGGAATTGCCTCCAAATAGAATCAAATCGTTCAGTGCATCATACATCCTTTTATGACCTTTAGGACGTTTACCGATAATTATTGCAGCATCAGCCTTGTCAATGACTTTTGAAAATAAGAATAATCGTGACCTTACACCGGAGGGCAGTTCACTTGAAGAGTATCTGGTAATAAGATTTTCAAAATTCAGATTCCCCTCGCAAATGTCCATATTGTCATATCGTGAAAAATTGCTTGGAGACAAATAGGTATGGCCATTCTTTTCAATCAATGGAATGACAATCATCGAAGCGTCGGGAACAACTAAAACATTCATAAAAAAAGTAAAATAGATATTGGATGGATTATCCAATATATCTTAAATCATCTGCATTTCCAGCATTTGCCTTATTTATTAAATCCTGTTCCATTTGTTGGGCTTTAGCAATCATCTGTCTGGTTTCTTCAGCCCTTTCATCAAGTTTATCAGTATTAATTTCAAAATTAAGCAATAATGCCAGTTTATTCAATAAAGCTTCAGCGGCTTCAGCATCAATAAAGTAACCTGGAGTTTCACCCATAAGGCAAGACCCTTCGATTCCTCTACGGATTCCTAAACCTAAGAATAATCCGGAAGCACCAACGATTCCACCATCATTGGATCTCATTTCAATATCTGCTTCTTTAAGCAATTCAACATTGGCCTCGCAAGTAGCCGCACCGAACACTTTAGGATTTTCAACAGGCTGTGGAGAAGTGACCATACCGCCTAGGGTGTAAATCCTGTCAATGCCGTAGTTACAGACAAAGTCCAAAGTATCCTTACAAACAAGGTATTGTCCTTCTGGAGATAAAGCTTGAGTATTACCTACAAGAATAATCAAATCCAACTCGTCTTCACCGACATCTTTGAGATAGTATAGCTCATTATACATGTTTTCAATTATTCCCTCATCCTTCACGACAACTTGAGGCGGGAAAGTAGGAGAATAGATTTCAGCAAACTTGGTTGCTCCCAGCTCGTCAATGATATGGTCTGCAGCCAATTTACCCACATGTCCAAGACCAGGTAAAGCCTCTATGAAAACTGGATTATCCAATTCGATTTCTTCTAAGACATTTATTTCAGTATAATTCATCGAAAATTACTCCTTGTTCATTGCTTCTTTTTTTAGTATACGTCGGTATTTTCCATATTTATCCTCAACTGAAAACTTTGGAGGATAAATTACTTTAAGTTGACCTCCACATTTAGGACAAGTCTCTTTTAAAGTATAAATTCCACAAGCAGGACATTTATTCATCTTCATATTCATATGAATCTAATTATCTAACTCTCTTAAAAATGAACCGTTACCGCCTGATTCTTCAACAACTGCAATGCATCTGTCAGCTGCTGATTTAAGAGCTTTTTCTGCTAAAATATAATCAGTAGATTTTACTGTGATTCTGTATCTTGGTGCACCAACACATTGGACTTTGATTTCTTCCTCTTCATCCTCATCATTGTCTTCAGCAGCCTTCAAAGCGCTGATGATAACATCTACTCCATCAGGTACGAATGTTTCAATGTCAACATAACCGTTGATGTGAACTTCAGGAGGAGTAATATTCTTTTTAGCAACTTCAGTAATTGCATCCGCCCAATCCTGAGGGATACCTTCTTCAGTCAAAGATTCTGCACCTTCATCAGAAGCGGCTTCAAAAGCACCATAAACATCTCCGAAGATGTCCATGAGTTCATAACCCACTTCATCATAAGCTTCATCTAAAGACTTATCTAAAGATTTAGCAGATAATTCTAAGAATTTCTCAGCTTTTTGTTCAATTTTCCAATGTTGGATTTTTTTAGTTCTCTGATCTTCACGGATTCTTTTCAGGGATGCATCAACATGCCCTTTTTTTGGGTTTACTCTTAAAACACGACAGACAATCTTTTGATTTTCCCTAACGTGATCTCTGATATTTTTAACCCAACCAGAAGATACTTCAGAAATATGAATAAAAGCTTCTTTGCCCTGATATTCTTCTAATTTAGCAAAAGCCCCATAATTAAGAACTTTATAAACGGTACCTACGATAAGTTCTCCTTCATCAGGCCATTCTTGACTTTTTCTTACCATATTCTCACCAACATCAAATAAAAATTATAAAAAATAGTAAAAAAATAAGTTAAAAACTAGATATCTAGTTTAAAACTTTTTCGATGTGTGCAGTAATTTTAGCTTTAGCACCACGGGATTTTACTAAGGTTTTTCCACAAATAATACATTTTACATCTGATGCTGCACGGTCAAAAATTACTTGCTCATTATCACAATCTAAACATTTAACTTTTAAAAAGTTTCCTCTACCTTTACTAACCATGTTAACCACCTTATTTAGCTACAAATTCAGGTTTACCTGTTCTGAAAGATTGTTTAATGTGAGATTTACCACATTCTTTACATTTAAGCCTTAAATCTAATTTTTTAACTGGTTTGTTTCCAGCAGGTAAAGGCCTTGGGTAACCTCTATAACCAGCAGTCACACGTCTGAATTGTCTTTGTCCCCAGGTTAATTCACTAGCTTTTCTTCTTTTAGCAGTGTGAACTTCATGTACTGTGTGTTTCTTACAGTGAGGACAGTATGTTCTTTTTTCTTTTGGTATTTTCATTATTTCACCGTAAATTAATAAATCATTGTAAACCTATCTATGAATTTATCTAAACTCAATTTAATCGAAAAAACGTAGAGATAAAAACTACCTTGTAACGCATCAAGTCTACACGTAGCAGAAATCCAAATTATATAAAATATAATTTTTTAATATCACAAATAGATACGATTAGTATATCTATTTTTTAAGTTATTTAAAGGTAATGGAAAAAGTCCTAAATTTTCACTTGACGGCCCTTTCTATTTTTGAAAAATATTTTTGCATTAACCAATGGAAGGGTCACTATGTCCTGAGGTCTGAAAGGCCCATAAACTTTTTCATCAACACCGACAATGGCACCTACATCGTCAAAAACAAGCATTGTAACAAGTTCGGTGTCCTTGGCCAACTTCTGAGATTCGAAATCATAAAACTCTTCCTGATCATCTATAGCATTTGGATTGTCCTCAATATCTGCTATAGGCTTTTCTTGAACTGGCGGCTTGATGATAGGTTTTTTAACTTCCCTTTTAACTTCCTTAGGTTTGGCATCCACTTCCGGAGTCAGTGTGGTGGTCTGAGTCTCCTTAGGTTTGATGATCGGTTTTACCGGAGCGTCCTCATCATCAGACAGCTTTTCAAGGGAAATGTTCACCCTGTGATTTTTAAGGGTATCAATAAGTGAATAATAGAATTTCTCCTCTTCGGGAGTTAAGTTCAATGGAGTGGTGTCTACCAAATCGAATTTAGGTTTGCCGGTGAACAAATGGTAAGACCTGTGAATATTTAAAACAGCAGAATTTGCTATTTTGGTTTCCCTTCTCTGACAAATCTCTGTAGCAATGATTTGTGCTTCCTTAAGCATTGCCGGAGCTTTGGAAAATGGATCATTAATTGCCTCTTGCTTTAACTCGTCCATATATTCATGCATGTCATTGTAGAAAGTCTCCTCTACACGAGTTAAAGTACCATTGTTACGTTCCTTCTTTTGAACCTTACGCAATAATTGATAGAATTCATCCACTTAATACCATCTCTAAAAACTAAATTTTAAAAATAAAAAAAAGACGAACAGATGAGTTTATTCATCTTGTTCTAATCTAGGAGCAAGTAAGAAACTGAGTTTACCGTCACCGGTTACCATGTTAAGGGTTAAGCTTAACGGCATGTCGGTACCTAAACTAATTTCCGCTTCCTCTGAAAATTTATCTGCTTTAAGCATTTCCCTGATTTTATCTAAAGAGAAGAGTGCTTTTTCATGGGTTTGAATGTTTTCCCCGTGCAGATATTTAATGCTTGCATCACCGAATTCACCATCAGCTGATGCAATGAAGTAATCTTCATCCACCTGCAATGCAATCTTATCTGAAAAGATGTCAATATCGTTAATACAATCTTTTAAGATGGAGAAACGCACTTTGAATGATGTCGGATGAGATATTTGAGGTGGAGTTGGATTATCATACTCAATATCAATCAATCTGATTTTAAAGGTTCTGGTTGCATCACCTTCAAAAGTAATGATAAAGTTACCTTCATCGAGAGTCATTAAAACTCTGTCCTGAGATTTTGCACGTTTAAGAACTCTCATAAACTCATCGGTATCAATGTTAATCTTTTCAGGTACATCACAAATGTATTCATCGAATAAACTTGATTTAAGTTCTAAATGAACGAAAGTTATGTGACTACGGTCTAGGGCATCTAATCTCATGCCCTCACTGTCAGTTTGAATTTGTACTTCATCAACGATTGATGAAATAGCATCAAAACTGGTTTTTAAAATATTAGAATCACTTAATTCTGCTTTAAACATAAATAATCCTCTTATTAATAGTGTGTATATATTTATTTTTTCTTATATAATAAGGTTATGTTTGGAATATGATTATTTGTTAGAGGCCTCTTTCATGGCTGAAACATATTCCCTTAAAGCATCAGCTGCGTTTTCACCATGTTTCTCAATTATTTTAACGATTGCACTTCCCACAATAACCCCATCAGCAATTTTACCAATATTTTGTGCCTGCTGAGGAGTATTGATACCGAATCCGACCGCCAAAGGCAAATCGGTCACTTCACGAATATCTGATAAAATCGCATTCAAGTCTGTCTTTATCTCTGAACGCATTCCAGTAACGCCCAAAGAGGAAACCACATAAATAAAACCGCTTGCATCATTTGCAATCTTTTGAATCCTTTCCTTTGAGGTTGGAGCAATCAGAGATATCACATCGACATCATTGGACTTTGCAATGTCTGCAATTTCACCTTTTTCCTCATATGGAAGGTCAGGTGATATTATGCCGTCAACGCCCAGTTCGCTACATTTCTTGAAGAATTTTTCATAGCCGTAAAAGAAAACCGGATTTATATATGTCAGAAATACCAGCGGCACATCTGTCTTTTCACGTACACGGCGGACAATGTCAAATACATCATCTGTTGTGGTATTGTGCTTAAGTGCCCTTACATTAGCATCCTGAATGACGACACCCTCAGCCATAGGGTCTGAAAAAGGTATTCCTATTTCAATCAAATCACATCCTGCCTCTTCCATTGCAAGAATATATTCAACAGTCTTGTCAATTGTCGGATCCCCGGCTGTTAGAAATCCGATGAATGCGGTGCCGTTTTTGAATGCGTTTGCTATCTTACTCATTTAGCTCAACTCCCCTGTATTCTGCAATTGACCTTACGTCCTTGTCTCCCCTTCCGGAAAGACATATCATTATTATTTCATCCTCATTCATCTGTGGAGCCAGTTTCATTGCATATGCAACTGCATGTGCGCTTTCAATAGCTGGAATTATTCCTTCCATTCTTGAGAGGTATTCGAATGCCTCAACAGCCTCCTCATCATTTATAGGAACATATTCCGCCCTTCCGATATCTCTCAGATATGCATGTTCAGGCCCGACTCCAGGATAGTCAAGACCGGCGGATACTGAATATACCGGTGCGATTTGTCCATAATCGCCCTGATTGAATATTGATTTCATACCGTGGAATATTCCAATCTTACCCTTTGTAAGTGCGGCCGCATTGTAAGGTGTGTCTACTCCCTTACCTCCGGCTTCACATCCTATCAGTCTGACATCCTCATCATCAATGAAATTATAGAATGCACCCATGGCATTACTTCCGCCACCAACACATGCAATGACTGCATTCGGAAGCCTTCCCTCTTTTTCAAGGAACTGCTGGCGTGCCTCTTCACTGATTACCGCCTGAAAATCACGAACCATCATCGGAAAAGGATGAGGTCCCATAGTTGACCCTATGACATAGTTTGTATCATGAACCCTTGCAATCCAATCACGGAATGCATCATTGACCGCATCCTTCAGGGTTTTTGTTCCTGATTTGACTGAATGGACCTTTGCTCCCAGAAGTTCCATACGGTAAACGTTCAGAGCCTGTCTTTTGGTATCAACTTCACCCATGAAAACTTCACATTCCATGTCGAGCAATGCCGCAGCGGTAGCGGTTGCAACCCCATGCTGTCCGGCTCCGGTTTCGGCAATTACACGAGTCTTCCCCATTTTTTTGGCAAGCAAAACCTGGCCCAAAACGTTGTTGATCTTATGGGCTCCGGTGTGATTTAAATCCTCACGTTTCAAATAGATTTTTGCCCCGCCAAGGTCTTTTGTCATTCTTTCAGCGTAATATAATAAAGATGGTCTTCCTGCATATTCCTTCAATAATGTATTGAGTTCGTCCACAAATTCGGGATCATTCATGTAATGATTGTATTGCTCTTCAAGATAGAGCAGTTCGTTCATTAATGTTTCAGATATGTATTGGCCACCGTATTCACCATATCTTCCATTATTCAATTTATAGCCTCCATTATTTCTTTTATCTTATTTTCATCCTTAAATCCGTCAGTTTCAAGACTGGAACTTAAATCAACAGCATATGGTTTGAACTCCTCAATGGCCTGAGCGATATTTGAACTTGTCAGCCCACCTGCAAGGAAAAATTCCTTTTTCAAATCCTTTCTGATCAGTTTCCAATCGAATGTTTTTCCGCTGCCCTTACCGCTGTCCAAAAGCAGGTAATCAGCCTCGGAATTGTCATATTTTTTAAGGTCAATGCATTCTTTCATTTCTATTGCATTTATTATCTTTAATTGATTATCAGTTTTATCCTTTAGGTTTTTGATGAACTCCTCACTTTCACTGCCGTGAAGCTGCGCAATGTCTATTGTCCCATCATCGAAAAGACCCAGTATCTCATCGGCGCTTGCATCCACAAAAACTCCTACTGAAACAATGTCAGAGTCCAGATTTTCTTTCATCTGACGGGCCAAATCATGAGAAACCTTTCTTTTTGAATCTGCAAATACAAAACCTATATAATCGGGTTTATGCCTGTTTACAATTTCAATGTCCTCCAATCTTTTAAGTCCGCAGATTTTGATTTTAACCATTCTTCAACTCCGAAATCATAGCCTTCTTATCATCACATTTCATTAAAGTTTCGCCTATTAAAACTGCATCAACATCATTTTCTTTTAATCTGGTGACATCTTCCTTTGTCTTAATGCCACTTTCTGAAATAAACACTACATCCCCGCTGACACATCTACGTAGATTGATACTATTTTCAATATCCACTGTGAAATCTGTCAGGTCCCTGTTGTTTACCCCTATTATTTCAGCGCCGACCGTCAGTGCACGTCTGATTTCATCACCGTCATGAGTCTCAACAATGGCTGAAAGACCCAAATCATGTGCAAGGTCAAGATATTTCTTAAGCTGCACAATATCCAATACGGAAACAATCAGCAATACCGCAGATGCCCCAAGGGCTTTTGCCTGCCAGATCATATATTCATCAACTACAAAATCCTTTCTTAATACAGGAATGCTGACATTTGCCGCAATATCCTTTAGGTAATCATCCGAACCCATGAAAAAGTACGGTTCTGTTAAAACTGAAATTGCAGAAGCACCGGCATCCTCATATTCCTTTGCAATAGCCAGATAGTCAAAATCCTCAGCAATCAGTCCTTTTGAAGGGGATGCCCTTTTTACCTCGGCAATGATTGAAATATCCTCTTCCATCAAGGCCCTTTTGAATGGAAAATCATCCTCGATTTTCATGAGTGAAACTTCATTTTTCAAATCATCCAAGGTAATGATCTTCTTTTCGTCTTCAATTCTCTGTTTCGTTTTTTCTACAATCTCATCCAACATAAAAATCATCTGTTAGTAACTTCAATAAATCTTTCAAGCTGTCTTAATGCCTTACCGGAATCAATGATTTCAGCGGCCATCTCAACACCTTCCCTCAGGGAATCAACCGCTCCTGCAACATATAGTCCTGCAGCAGAATTCAAAAGCACCGCATTTCTTTTAGGTCCTTTTTCGCCGTTAAGTATTGACATTGTGATTTCAGCATTTTCCCTGGCATCGCCACCGACCAAATCCTCTTTGGATGCGATTTCCATGCCGAAATATTCCGGTGAAATTTCATAGGACATTGTCTTGCCGTCTTTCAGTTCACATACGAATGTCTTGTCGCTTGCGGAAATCTCATCCATGCCATCCATTCCATAAACTGAAACTGCAGATTCCACACCAAGATTATTTAATACTTTAATCAACGGTTCTACTAATTCTTTTTCATAGACTCCCAAAACCTGCATTGTCGCACCGGCAGGATTTGTCAGAGGACCTAAAATGTTAAATATTGTTCTGATTGACAGCTCCTTTCTAACATTTGCAACGTATTTCATTGACAGGTGGTAGTTTTGAGCAAACAAGAAGCACAGGTCAATCTCTTCAAGGCACTTCAAACTTTTTTCTGGCTCGATGTGTATATTGACACCCAATTCCTCAAGCACATCGGCGGCTCCGCATTTGCTTGATGCTGACCTGTTACCATGCTTTGCAACCGGAATTCCGGCAGCGGATATTACAATTGAAGAGGTTGTTGATATGTTAAATGTATTTGAACCGTCACCTCCGGTTCCAACTATCTCAAGGACCTCCTTGTCATTCAATAGTCTTACACAATGTGCCCTCATCGCTTCGGCGGAGGCTGTGATTTCATCGATGGTTTCCCCTTTCATGGACATTGCAGTTAAATAAGCACTCATTTGAACTTCGCTTGCTTTTCCACTCATGATTTCATCCATTGTCTGGTATGCCTCATCATAAGTTAAGTCTTGATGTTTGTATACTTTTAAAATTGCTTCTTTAATCATAAAATCCCTCTTTCAACTTTCTCTAAAAAATTTTCCATTATTGTCAATCCGTCTGGTGTCAGTATGGATTCCGGATGGAACTGAAGGCCATAAACGTTATACTGCTTATGCTTGACTGTCATTATTTCGCCGTCATCCTTTGATTTGGAAAGAACTTCCAGACAATCCGGCAAAGTCTCCTCAACCAGACTTAGGGAATGGTACCTTCCAACATTGATCTGGTTTGGAAGACCCTTGAATATAAAGTCATAATCAAGGCCAATGTCTGATGATTTGCCGTGCATCAGCCTTTTTGCATGAGACACTGTACCTCCAAAGGCAACGCATATTGCCTGATGGCCCAGACATACCCCTAAAATAGGAATTGTTTTGTGAAACTCCCTGACCACATCAATGCATATTCCGGCATTTTCAGGTTTTCCAGGGCCTGGAGAGAGGATTATCGCTTCAGGATTTAGCTTTTGGATTTCCTCAAGTGTTATCTTGTCGTTTCTCACAACCTTTATGTCGGATGAAATCTCTCCGATCAACTGGTAGAGATTATATGCAAAACTGTCATAATTGTCTATTAAAAGAATCATTAAATCCCTCCGTCAGCATATTTTAAAGCGTCAATAACGGCCGCCGCCTTGTTTAAGCATTCATCAAATTCATTGTCCGGAACACTGTCTGCAACAATTCCCGCTCCTGAACGAATGAAAACCTTGTTGTTACGTGCAAATGCGATTCTGATGGATATGCATGTGTCAATGTTTCCGCTCAAATCAACATATCCGATAGCGCCGCCGTAAATTCCCCTTTTGTTGTCCTCAAGTTCATTTATTATCTCACATGCCCTTATCTTTGGAGCGCCTGACAGGGTTCCTGCAGGCAGAATAGAGTCTATTGCGGCAAGTGGAGTCAGATCACTTCTTAACTTACCTGTTACTGTTGAGCCTATGTGCATCACATGTGAAAATTTCTCGATTGAGAGATATTTGTCGACACTGACCGAACCGACCTCCGCAATTCTTCCGATGTCATTTCGGCCCAAATCAACGAGCATGTTATGCTCTGCAAGTTCCTTTTCATCGGCCAACAGTTCTTCCTGGAGTTTCAAATCCTCCTCTTCAGTTTTCCCACGTGGCCTTGTACCTGCAAGGGGAAATGTATAAAGCTTATCGTCTTCCAGTTTGACCAGCGTTTCAGGGGATGCACCCGCAATTTCAATGTCATTGCTAGAAAAGTAAAACATGTACGGAGAGGGGTTTGTTGTTCTCAAGACACGGTAGGTGTCAAAGAGACTTCCTGAAATTTTCGCCTCGATTCTGTTTGACAGAACGACCTGGAAGATATCCCCTTCATAAATGTAATCCTTGGCCTTTTCAACCATATCACAAAACTTTTCACGTGAAAAGGTAGGTTTAAAGTCTGATTCCAATTTCAATGGAGGAATAGGGGTGCTGTTACGGCCATTTATCAAATCTCTGATTTCAACCAACTTGTCACATGCCCTTTTGTAGTTATTTTCCAAGTCATCGGTTTTCATGTTTACAATCAAAACGATTTTCTGGCGGAAATTGTCAAAGGCAATGACCTTGTCAAAAAGCATCAGGTCCATGTCCTTGAACCTGTCCTGATTTTCCGCATCAAGATTAAGGCTCGGTTCTGAGTATTTGATATAGTCATAAGCAAAATAGCCTACAAAACCCCCGGTAAATGAAGGCAGCTCCTTAAGCTTTGGAGACTTGTTCTCCTTAAGCAAAGCCTCGAGTATTTCACTGGGATTTTGGGTTTCAATTGTTTGGATATTGTCATTTAATGTATCTGAATTCTTATCCCCCTTGATGGTTACCTCACCATTCTGGCAAGTAAGCTCCAAAATAGGATCAAAACCTAAAAATGAATATCTTCCCCATTTCTTTGACTCCTCAACACTTTCCAGCATGTATGTATGATTGCTGACGCCTTTTAATGTTCTTAATACTTCAATTGGTGTTGCTATATCTGAAAACAGTTCGCAATATACTGGTATTCTTTTGTATTCCTGATTTTTTGCAATTTCTTTTACTTCTTCTAAACTGGGGAAAAACATATTATCACTATAAATTAATTTGAATAATGTACTATTTAAAACCTTGTTGTCATAAAATGTACATTTTACTGAACCTTCAAAAAAAATTTTTTACATCCTGTCCTGTTCCTTACTGAATTGAATGACGATTTTTTTGATTTCCCTGCTTTCCAGGTAAGGAAGGTTTTCTGTCAGTTCACGTTCCAAACTGGAATTCAATTCCAATCTTTTTGAAACGTATTCGTCACCTTCAAATTCCTGCTTGTACTGTTTATTCAGATTAGAATATTTTGTAATCAAAGGCTGAATGACATTTGTAATGTCCCCATCCAGCTGATCGTTGATGATTTTTCTTTTCCTGATGTCAACAACATAACCTAAAACTGTCATGAAAAATCCCAGAACAGTTACGGTCAGTGCAGGAACAAAAATCTGCTGGTTGTTAATAAAAGCAACAGTAAGAACAATACCGATAAATATGAGTAAAATTCCTATTTTTTTAATATCCATATTAAAAATTATTATGATTAATACTATTTAACTGTTTGACTATGAAATATAAAATTAACACAAATGAAATGACTGCAAGAATGGAGACTGCACCCATCACCAAATTATTTGTGAATAATATTTCACCTGAGTCCAAAAAGACAATTACCTCGGCAATGAGGTTGTTTAAAAAATGTGCAAAAATTGGAACTAAGATATTGTCCGTTTTCAGATAAAGAATTGCAACACAAACTGCGAATATAAAGGCCGAAAAGATGCTGCCGAAACCGTGCAGGGACGCAAAGAGAAGTGAAGAAATCAAGACCGCAAATGTGGTGGGAACTATAAGCTTCAATCTGTTTAGAAAAACTCCTCTAAATATCAGTTCCTCTGAAATTGGAGAAACGACAATTGTTGCAAGAAAACTGAACGGCAGAAATGTGTTAAATGCATTAAATGAATTTACACCCTTTAAAATGAAATCGCAAAAATATAACATTCCATATGAAAAAAATATGTTTAAACAAACGATAACAAGAACCGATTTTATAATATCTCTGGAAAATAGACTTGAAATATCATCCGTAATTGAAAAAAGTTCAGTTTTAAGTTTGAAAATAAAATAAAAAATCAGCAATATATAAATCCAAACGACGTCAATGTGAACAATATTAAAAGAATTAATAAAATATTGAATAAAAAATAAGGCAATAATTAAAATTAAAACTTCCTTTAAGGTAATTTCTTTGAGTTTATCATTGAATAAGGACATCTGAATCGAGAAAAAAATCAATCAAAAAAATAATGAGAGAATACTCTAACATATGTTACAAACTACTACTCTCTTCAAATGTTATAATATTATTCTACTCATTCTTCATCACTAAGCAAAAATACTTCTTCAATTGCATTTTTACCTAATATTTTAGTAATTTTATAGGCTAATACTAAGGAAGGATTATAGCGAGCATTCTCTAATGCGTTTATTGTCTGGCGAGTTACGCCTGCCAAATCGGCCAATTCCTGTTGGGTCATAGCCTTCTCTTGGCGAAATTGTCGTATTTTAGTTTCCAAATAATCACCTATTATACGATTTATAATAGTAATAATAAATCTTATAATAAAAGAATATAAATGTTTGCCAAAGATTATAAAACTTTGAACGATAATAAATAATATCATTATAATAATTTTGTGAGTTGATAAAAAATGGCTATACACCCAATTGAATTTAGGTATGGTACTCCTGAAATGAAAAATATTTGGGAAGAGGAAAATAAATTACAAAGAATGCTTGATGTAGAAGCTGCATTGGCATTGGCTGAAGGAAAACTTGGAATTATTCCACAGGAAGTTGCAGATGAAATCGCAGCAAAGGCCAATACAAAATATGTAAAGCTTGAAAGAATGAAAGAAATTGAAGCTGAAACCAACCACGATATCGCAGCATTATCCAAATCAATCACTGAAGTATGTGAAAATGGTGCTGGAGAATACGTTCACTTCGGAGCCACATCCAACGACATTGTAGACAGCTCAAATTCCCTGCTCATTCGTGACTCAATTGATGTTTTAGAAGAAAAATTAGAAAGATTAACAAAAATAATGCTCAAACTTGCAAGCGAAAATAAAATGAAAGTGTGCATCGGACGTACACACGGACAACATGCACTCCCGACCACATACGGAATGAAATTCGGTCTATGGGCAGATGAACTGCACAGACAATATGTAAGACTTGAAAATGCAAAATCCAACGTATGTATTGGAATGATGGATGGTGCAGTAGGTACAACCGCCGCATTAGGCGAACAAGGATGGGAAATCCATAAAACCGTTGCAGAAATCCTGGAATTGCCTGCAGCAACAATCACCAACCAGGTCGTGCAAAGGGACAACCATGTTGAATTCATAAGCGTTCTTGCAAACATCGCAAGTACATTAGACAAAATCGCACTTGAAATCAGAAGTCTTCAAAGAACAGAACTCATGGAAGTTGGAGAATACTTCGATCCTGAAAAACAGGTGGGAAGCAGTACAATGCCACACAAGATGAATCCGATTACTGCTGAAAGAATCTGTGGTGTTGCAAGAATCGTTAAATCATATGTCAACGCAGCATTGGACAACAACCCTCTCTGGCACGAAAGAGACCTGACCAATTCCTCTTGTGAAAGGATAATGTTTCCGGAAAGCTGCATTCTGACAGACTACATCCTGAACTTATCAATCAAACTTATGAACAATTTGGTATTCTACGATGAAAACATCGAAAGAAACCTTAACCTGACCAACGGTCTTATCATGGCTGAAAGATTAATGGCCGAACTTACCCGTGCGGGAATGGGAAAACAAACCGCATACGGTATTGTAAGGAAAAACGCAATTAAGGCAAACAAGGAAAAACTGTTGCTCGGCGAACTGATTTTAGAGGATGAGGAAGTTCAGAAATTTCTTACACAGGAAGATGTCGACAAGATTATGGATCCACATACATACATCGGTTCCATACCAATAATCATCGACGAGTTACTTGAAAAATCAGAAAGCTGGTTTTAGGTGATAGGATGAGTGATGTAAAAGAACTGAAATCTATAGAATTATCTTCTTTTACTACAATGAATACCGGAATTGCAGTTTTATTTTCAATAATATCTGCAATCCTCCTTTCAATTGTAATCGTAGCAACAAACGCCAATGCGGCAAGTGTTGTAATATATCTGATTCCAACAGTTATTGTAGGAACATTCATGTATTCAATTTACAACAGTTTCTGTCAAGGACTGATTTACAATGTGCTTGCCAAAAGACTGAAGACAATAGCAGTCATAATCAAAGACGGAAAGGAAATCGTTAAAATCTCAACAACTGAAACCGCAACAATGACCGGAATAATATTGACAATACAGTTTATCCTAATCTATCTTGTTTCAGTATTTATTTTACCGCTGCTTTTAACCTCAGTGATTCAGACACTAATGTTTACCGGTCAAAGCACACTGGCCTACGGAATTTACCAGTTGCTTGGAATCCTAAGCCAACCTACAACAATTTTAATGTTGATATTCGGTACATTCATCATAACATTCGTGTTTGTCCTGATTGGAACTCACATCTACAATTTCCTTGCAAAATCAGGTAAGGGAGTTGTATTGAATCTAAGTGAGGATAACGGTTTAACAGTGATTGATTCAATCGATACAATGAAACTTGCCATTGCATTTGCTTTAATCTGTGGTATTTTAAGCATAATCACAGGACTCATTTCAGTGTTCAGTGGAAGCAACATCAATGCTTTTATCGGTAGTGTCCTTGGTGGGTTTATCGGTGGATTTGTTGAATTCTATCTTATTGGATTTTTCTATAACTTTTTAGCACCGAAAATTGGAAAAATTAAAATTAAATTAATTGATTTTAGAATCTAATCAATTAATTTTTACTTCTTTTTATTTCAGGAACATATCTCTTAAGCATCAGTGAAAGGGATATGACTGTAACTGAACTTAATGCCATGGCAAGTCCTGCCAGTGCCGGTTCGAATGTTATTCCGAATGTAGGATACAAAACACCAGCTGCAATAGGAATCAGAATTGAATTATAAGCAAAGGCCCAGAATATATTTTCCTTGATTCTGCGCATCACCTTTTTAGAGAATTGGACTGCAGCAACAACATTCTCCAAGTCCCCTTCCATTACAACAATGTCTCCGCTTTCCATTGCAATATCTGTACCGTTACCCATGGCAACACCGATATCAGCCTGTGTCAGTGCAGGTGCATCGTTGATACCGTCCCCGACAAACAGAACCTTTTTGGTATGCTTTGCCTGAATCCTTTTGACGATATCCAATTTGTTTTCAGGTAAAATTCCTGCCTCCACATTGTCGATTCCTACCTCACCGGCAACAGTCAGTGCTGTTGATTCATTGTCTCCGGTCAGCATGTAGGTTTCGATATCCATCTTATGGAGTTCCTCGATGGTCCTTTTGGAAGTTGACTTGATCTTATCGGACAAGCTCAATATGCCCATTACCTCTTTGTTTTCAGCCAAAAGGATAATGGTTTTTGACAATTTTTCAAGTTCATGGTACTTGTCAACAATTTCTGAAGACACTTCAACTTCTGATGCCTCCATTAAAGACAGGTTACCTGCAAGAACTTCATTTGAATTCAAAACTGCTTTAATTCCTTTACCTGTTACATTTTCAAATTCTGATGTCTGGTCAAGTTCAAGGTTTAACTCTTTTGCCTTGTTTACGATAGCCTTTGCGATAGGGTGAGTTGAATTCTGCTCGATGCTTGCGGCAAGAGCGATTAACTCATCATCCGAACCCTGATAGGCGATGACATCATCCACTTCAGGCTTACCTTCGGTAATGGTACCTGTCTTATCGAATGCAGCCACATCAATCTGACCTGCATTTTCAAGTGTGTCACCGTTTTTAATCAGTATACCGAACTCGGCTGCACGCCCTACACCTACAGTGACCGCAGTCGGAGTTGCAAGACCCAATGCGCATGGACATGCGACAACCAATATTGAAATCAGACATGTTAATGAAAAGAGCAATGTCGCACCAAGTACAAAGTACCATATCAGGAACACTGCAATTGCAATAGTCAGAATAACCGGTATGAAGTAGGTAACAATGGTATTTGCGAACTGCTGAACAGGAGGTCTTGAGGATTGAGCCTTTTCAACCAGACGGATGATATTTGACAGCACTGTTTCCTTTCCGATCTTTTTGGCTCTGATATGAAGGACACCATCCTGATTTATGGTTCCGGCAAAGACCTCTTCACCATCCTTTTTGACCTTAGGAATCGGTTCACCATTAATCATTGATTCATCGACATAGGACTCTCCGCCGACAACATCCCCATCAACAGGAATCTTTTCACCCGGTTTTACCAGAAGCAAGTCATCCAATACAATATCTGCAATGGAAACTTCCTTCTGAGATATGACCTCACCATTTTCGTCAACTTCAATAGCTGTTGCAACTGTTGGCTGGAGACCTATCAGTTCACGTATTGAATCTGAAGTGCGTTTTTTGGCTCTGGCTTCAAGGTATCTTCCAATCATTAAAAATGAAGGAAGCATCACAGCTGAGTCATAAAACATGAATGTATGGTCGAGAACAATGCCGAATGTTCCAAAGATACTTGAGATGTATGCAACAAGAATACCCATTGAATACATTACATCCATGTTCAGGTTCTTATGCATCAAACCGTTGATTCCGGCTTTAAGGATAGGCAATGAAACATAAAGAAACGGCAGAATACTTACCAGCAAGGACAAGAGTCCCATTGATGATATGTGCAGACCTGTTGACTGATGAAGGCCGTGTGTCAGGCCCATTAACGGATCCCATCCGCTAAACATCAGAATCATTAAAACTGCTGAGAAAAACAGCCCTACAATGATTCTGTTACGCTTATCTGCAAGGTCCTTTTGATAGATAGCCTCCTCATCAATTTCAGTCTGTCCTTCGACACCCAAAAGTTCAAAGCCCAATGAATCGATTACCTTTTCGATTTCATCCAATGATACTTTGGAAGAATCGTATCTGATTTTGGCAGACTGTGAAGTCAAATCAGCCTTTACATCATAAATCCCATCCAACCTTATCAGGAAGTTCTCAACATTCATCGTACATGACGCGCAATGCATGCCCTGAATCCTGATGGTCATCTCATCCGAATGCAGCTCAAAACCCAGGTTTTTAACCAGCTTTTCCATCTGTTCATATGAAACTTTTTTAGTGTCTACTGTAATGTGCAATTTATTGGAAGCCAAATCAGCATCAACTTCCTCCACACCTTCAATTTTTCCAAAAGTCTTATTAACACTTAAAACACAGGAAGCACAGTGCATTCCTTCAATCGGCAAATCCATATGTTTATGTTTTACCATCCTATCACAACCGTTTCTATTGAATGAAACTAAATTTATATTTTATATATAATAAAGTTTAGGTAATGCTAAACTTACAAAAAAAAGTTATAGGAAAAGTAAAGTTTCCTACATATAATTGACATTAATGTCCTTGTGAGGGATGGTTCTTCTGAATCTCTTTTTAGGATATCCTATGATGAAGGCTGAATTCATGTGTTTGTTTTTATCGATTCCAGGGAAAAATTCCATCAGTTTATCATGGTCAATCTCATCGGCCTTTAGAATGAATAGTGAATAGAATCCTCCAAGGCCTAAAGTGTATGCAAGAAGTTCCATACGGGTGTTTGCAATAACTGCACTGGTCTTATCTGTTGAAAATGTTAAAATCAGCTGCTGACCTGTCCAAAGCAACGGATGAAATTCCTTAATTGAATTATCCCTCAAATAGTCACCGAATTCCTTGATTCTGAAAAATTCCTCTTCCTCAACCTTAATGATATCATATACATGCTTCATGAAATCATTGAGCTTCTTATCCAAAACGACAAATTCGACATCCTGCTCATTTTGTGCTGAAGGGGAATAGTATGCGCCTTCCAACAATTTATTGAAAGTGTCCTTATCAATTTTTTTCTTTTTAAACCATCTGATAGATCTTCTTTGTTTTAAAAATTGCAATAAATCATTATATTCGACTGGAAGCTCTTTGGGATTGTAGTCCTCAATTCTGCTTTCACGGCCCTTGAATATCTTAAGTGTAATGGCTTCAGTAGGACATATTGCCATACAGTGCCCGCATTCAAAGCAGTTGCTTCCGGTTTCTATCGCCACATCATCTATTTCAATATTGTCCCTTATACAAACGGACTTGCACTGTCCGCATCCGATACATTCCTCTTCATCAATCATCAGTTTCATTTTACCATATAACCATCCTGAATAACTCTTAAAATGTTGTCGTTATCACTCAAACAGGTGATATCATCCAATGGGTTTGAATTGACCAGAATCAAATCAGCGACATAATTTTTCCTTACAAGACCCAAATTGTCGAATCCTAAAAATTCAGCTGCCCTGACGGTTCCCGCTGCGATTGCTTCAGCTTCACTCATGCCGATATCGGTCAGATGCTTCAGCTCTTCGAGATTGTGTCCGTGAGGAATTACTCCACTGTCAGTACCCATCAATATGTTTACTCCTTGTTCATAAGCTACTCGGATGTTTTCCTTGTGAACCTTGACTATTTCTTTCAGTTTTTCTGTCTTTTCGTCTGCATAGCTGTCCCATTCTGGAAAGCCATTTTCATATAGGAATTGATGAACAAGAAGTGTTGGAACCAGACTAACATCTTTTTCAACCATTCTCTTTGAGGTTTTCTTGTCAATGAATGTTCCATGTTCAATTGATGAAAACCCTGCATCAATACAATTGTTCATGCCCTTCAAGCTATGGCAATGGGCTGAAACCTTCATGTCATTAGCTTTGGCCTCACAAACAATTGTCTTTAATTCTTTTTTGTTGAACTGGGCAAATTCTGGAGAAGAATTGGTTGTTAAAACTCCACCACTTGCCATTACCTTGATAAAATCAGCGCCCGCCCTTTTCACTTCACGGGTCTTTTTCAGAACCTCTTCAACACCGTCGCATCTTCCCTTAGGAAATCCCGGATAGATTATCTCCATATCCCATCCTGACGGCAGAAGCAGGTCGAAATGTCCTCCGGTCATCACCAATGGAGTGATGGAGAGGTGAATTTTTGGGGCGGTGAATAATTTTTGCTGTTGAGCCATCTTGAAACTCAAATCAGCAGAACCGCAGTCTCTAATTGTTGTTACACCGGCATTTATTGTCTGTAAAGAGTGGGGAACCGCATTGTAAAAATGTAGCCCCAAAGGATTTGCCATATTTTCCTGTTTGTGAAAACCCTTTGCAAAGATATGGGTATGGCAATCAATAAATCCGGAAAGTAAATAATTATCATCTCCATCTATGATATTGGCGTTGGCATTGATTTTTTGTGATGAGATTTCTTTAATCAAGTTGTTTTCGATTAAGACATTCTGATTTGTTTTTATTTCCTCAAATGGATTTATAATATTTACGTTTTCAATTAGAGTTTGCATACTATCACTATAATATTTCTATTGTTCCGTTATCTCCGTCAACTTCAACCATTGTGCCTGTTGTGAGGTCCTTGATTTCAGAAGGTGAATCCACCATCGGAATATCTGACATTATCGCACCGGTTGCAATAATAGGCTCCGCATTCAGACATATGATTGCCTTTGGAGCAGTATTGTTTTTCATCATCTGGAATATTACATAAGACCCTACTGTGGATCCTTTTCCGCCAGGAATGAACAATACCTTGTCCTTGATGATTTCACCTTTCAGTTCATGGTTAGGGTCAATAACCTCACCGTTTTCGGGATTGACTCCGCCTAAAAAACTAATCGGCTCGGATGAAACGATAAGTTCCCCCTTACCTTTACCTTTTGCAATATTTCTACATTTTATCATAAGCATCACTTAAAACAGTTTATCTTGAATTTCATCTCCACGATTGAGAGCATTGGCTGATATAATTGTATCAATCAATGCCCAAATCCAAATTACAAAGCATAATAAAAATCCAATAAGAATCAGAATCAGAATTGCAGATACCACATATGCAATCAAGAATATGGAACCCTTCTGGTCAAGGCCCAGATATATCTGTCCTAGACCCGGCAAAAATATACTTAAAATTACGGCCAAAAGAACATTCTTTTCAGTCGAATGACTAACCACAATTGAGTTGGAAACATTTGGCCTTAAGTCCTGACCGCAGCTTGGACAGAACTTGAAATCGCCTGCAATACTGTTTCCACAGTTATGGCAGAACTTTGCACCTGCCTGCAGTGAAACAGCAACCTCATTACCTGCAGGAATTTGACTTGATTGGCCTGGAAGCGAATCGTTTTCCACTGCCGGTTTTGCTTCCTCAATATTTGCAAGATATGCCCCACAGTTTTTACAGAACTTCTCTTTTGGAACCTCTTTTCCACAATCCGGACATATTACCATATCATCACCTAAACAACATCAACCTTCATGATTTCCCTTAGAACCGCAGTGGCATAAGATCCCTTGTTGATTGAAAACTCACACAGGACCCCCTCGTCTGTAGGTGTCGCACTTGCATCCCATACCTGGAACCTCATGGAACGTCTGAGTCCATGGCTTCCCAAACGTGGCATCTTAGGAACTTCAAAATCCTCTTTTGTCAGACCATATCCTTTTAAGACGTTTTCTTCCATCTCTCCGACAGCTCCACCAGCATAAGGAACCTTTGTTCCATACAAAGGACATGTAGGATTGACCTTGAAATCATCCATCAACTCCTGATACTCCTGCGGAGTCTTGTCATAGACAATGTGCTCCTCGGTGTCGATGATGATGTCTCCTTCAATGTATTTGTCAATTCCCATAGCTACACGATTGCTGACGGCCTCGTTAAAAAGATATGACTGATAGGCATGAACAAACATTCTCTGAAGCGGTTTTGGAAGTGCATGCAAAGCGTTTTTATAAGATTTGTCGGTTAATTCGCCTTTTTTGGAATCCCTTATCAGCTCACGAATCATCATCTTTTCATATCTCATGCCCTTGCCCATAAGATTTAGAGACTCCTCAAGGTTTCCGTCATCATATGCCTGCCTTGCCATCTGGTTTTCCTCATGCTCCTCTTCGGAAGGGTGACCGATATATGTTGAAACAGCCTTTTCAAGGTCATTTTCAATCAATGCCTTTCCGACAAGATGGGTATTGGTTCTAGGCTTACCGAATCTCTGCCAGCCGAAGTAGTTGGGAACACCTGTGCTTTCAAGTTCCTTTAAAACTTCATTGGCGATTTCGGCTGATGATTCAATATCATCCACATCCTTTACCAATATCCTGAATTTGTTTCCCTTAAGCTGACCCATTCTAAGCTTTTTGCGTCCTCTGACAACCTTTAAAAAATCAGTTTTGTAAATATCAAGATTATTGACCCGGTCGAATTGCTCCTGTGAATCCATATTTGCAATACAAATCCATTGACGGGTCAATGCCTTCTTGTCCTTCATTCCAGCAAAGCCCATTCTCTTTCTTGAGATATGCAAATCCCTTGAAATGTCCAAAACAACATCCAGTGTTGTCCTTCCAAGCTTTTCAATCCAAATATATATGTTTGGACCTTCACCTGAAGGAATGATTTCTGGAATTTCTTCAACGTAAAAGTCTTCATACCTGTTTCTAATGGTTCCCCCAATTCCTTTTTGGGAAGTAACATAAGTATTAGCATTTAACATAATAATCACGGAAAATTATAATGCCCTGGCCGGGATTTGAACCCGGGGAATGGGATCCGCAGTCCCATGTGTTATCCAAACTACACCACCAGGGCCAACAAAATAAGATAACAATTAATATTTAAGATTTTCATAGTATTTAATAATTACCATACATATAATGTATACGAATAATCCCCATAATTTCTTGTTGCCACATTAACCTCATTAGCCCTATTTAAATTCCCCGAAGAAGCCAAAACTTTGCCATTCAAGACATTATTTTCCTGAAACTGATAATTTTTAAGATTATACGAATCTAACTTCTCTTTTGAAATTGCACTTACCTGCCTAATAGAATTTTTTGAATTTTTATTGTCCTTCAAAATCCCTGAAATCCTTTCAAGAAACGTGTCATCATTAAAATTGATTTTACCGCTCAAAAGCTCCATAGTATCCTGTGCAGTTCTTATATCCTTACTTTCATAGGAATAATCAGCTGTTGGAATGGTAATTGCGGTGTTTACAACCAAAAATACCAACAAAAGCAAAAATATTGCCAAAATTGCATCCATTATATAAATTGAACCTTTATTATCTAACATACCCTTGAATTGGATTTTGAAATTTATATAAAATGTCGAAGTGCGACTGTATGATTTTGTGCCTAGTCGCACTTCAAAAAATTGTATATTTAAACACCACCCTATTCACTATTACAAAAGTGGTTGTTTCATCGATGATTTTGACAAAGTTGATAATGAGATTAAACAATACCAAATACCAAGAGGATTAATAATGCCATCATTTAGTGAAATAGAAAAAGAAAATAATCCAATTAGTACTGTAATAAGTTATACAAAAAAGTTACATGAAATTACCGGTAGAAATGTAATAATTTATTCTTCAAGCTTCTTAACACAAGATACTGAAGAAACTTCAATCGATGATTATGATAAAAATGGATTCATGAATGTTATTAAAGATTTAGACAAATCAAAAGGTTTAGATTTGATACTTCACACACCAGGAGGATCCGTAGCAGCAACTGAATCCATAATTGATTATCTCCACTCCGTTTTTGGAGACAATATAAGAGCAATTATCCCTCAGATATCAATGTCCGGCGGAACAATGATTGCATGCTCATGTAAAGAAATTTTAATGGGAAAACATTCAAGTTTAGGGTCAGTCGATCCACAAGTATCAGATTTAGCTGCTAAAGATATTATTGAAGAATTCGAATTAGCAAAAAAGGAAACTGCTACACATCCAGAACTGATACCATTTTGGGAAATATTACTTGACAAATATCCTGAAAATATATTAATCGAATGTGAAAAGGCAATTAAATGGTCAGAGTATATTTTAGAAAAATCATTAAAGTATTCCATGTTTAAAGAAAACAATGAAAAAGAAATTAATCAAATTAAAAATGAATTAATTACGAGTGAAACTACAAAAAACCATAGCCAAAACTTATCTGCAAAGAAATGTCAAGAAATTGGTTTAAAAATTAAATATTTAGAAGATGATGAAAACCTCCAGGACATCGTCTTATCTATTCATCACGCTTATTTGAGTTATTTTAATCACAAACCTCAATACAAACTATTTGTTAATCAAAATGGAGAATATTATGCCATTGGAACTGCAGAATAAAAAAATATTTATATTAATAAAATCAAACGAGAGTAATGAGCAGAAGGTGATGAAAATGAATGGTGTAGAAAGACGTATGAAAAAAAGATTTCAAGAATATGAAAAAAGAGGAATGAGAAAATCCCGCTTTGGCCCTGGAAAATTTAGAAGAGACCGTCAAATTTCAGTCGAATGTGGAAAAATGTAGAAGAAAAATATGAATTTTTCTTCAATTAATTTTTTCTAACATACTCAATTACTTTTTCTTTTTTGGCAATTGCCTTATCTGAAGCCTCCTGAACTTTCTGTTTCATTTCTTCGAAGTCTTCAGGTGTTGTCTCACCAACCAACTTTTTAATTTTGGTATAGGCAGCTTCCCTGAATAGAGGAACCAATTTTTCTGTTGAATCATCCTCTTTGATTAAAATAGGTTCGCCTGAAGTGTTGACCTCGCCTATTTCGGATATTGCAACATCATATTTTCCAACTGCACGTTTGATGTCTTCTACAATTTCAGGAGGTACAATCAGCATTAATGAGTCTGTTGATACTCCCAATGGGTCGATATTCAATGTTTCAAGCATGTTCAATACATTAGGAGCCACCATGTTTCTGATTTCTTTTTCATAGAACTCCAAACCGACACCGGTTGTATTTGATATCTCATGGGCATCTCCTCTGAGCCCTCCATTTGTAACATCAGTCATGGCATGAATGTCCTTGACCAAATCAGCTTCAAAAAGGGCATGTGATGCCTGTACAAAGTTAACGTTCATTGTATCCCACACAACATCAAAGAATCCGTTATACAAAGCAGTGGTTGTGATTGTTCCTCCACCTGAACCTTCAGTTAAAAGAATCACATCACCGTCTGTAGCTCCTTTTCTTGCGGTTGGAGGATACGGTGAAACACCCACACTTCCAACGGCTGAAACGAACCTGTCACCTAAAACCATGTCCCCTCCAACACGTAGGGTACTTCCAGCGACAATCGGCACATCAACAAGTTCTGATACTGCAGCGACACCTGCTGTAAAGTCAAATATCTTGGAAACGTCCCCATCATCTGCAAGGTGAACATCACTCAATATAGCAACAGGATCCGCTCCCATTACACAGACATCCCGGAGTGTGGCACGGGTTACATGAAATCCTCCAAGGAAAGGATATTCACTCAGTCTTGAGTGAATTCCGTCAACTGCTGTTGTAATATAGACCTCATCATTGCTTACAGGTGCCTTCACCACCCCACCGTCATCCTGCTCTGAAGGATTGACAAGTGATGCAGTGTTGGTTGATGCAACGATTTCTGCGATTTTCCTGTGGACGAAAAAGTCTCCGGCTCCTCTTGAGCCGACACCCATTTCCCCCATTAGCACATCCGATTTGTTGATGTCAACGATTTCCTTAAGAAATTCATCATCACTGTCACGTAATCTTAATGTGGTTTCGACTTCGTCTATTACTGCCTTTGCCATTTCATGAGAGTTTTCCTCTGAAATCTTTTTGTATTCACGTATTCTTACTGCAAGAATGTCTGCCAGTTCATCATATGAATAATCATCAATTCTTGCTCTTACAAAACCTTCAATATCCATTGTTATATCTCCAAGTTAGTGAAATTCTTTAAAATCTTTAATCCTGCCTTACCGCTTTTTTCAGGGTGAAACTGTGTTGAAAACAGATTGTTCTGACTTAATGATGCAACCACATCCCCTCCATAGTCGCACACACCTGCGATTATTTCATCATCGTCCGGAATCACATGATATGAATGCACAAAATAGAAGTACTCACCATCGATTCCCTCAAGAATAGGTGATGAATTTGTGACCTTCAGCCTGTTCCATCCCATGTGAGGTATCTTTACGTCACCTTTCAGCAATTCCACATTGCCCTTAAACAAGTCCAGTCCCCTGACATTTGGTGATTCCTCGCTTTCACTCATAAGCACCTGCTGACCGAGACATATTCCCAAAAATGGCTTGTCGCTTGCCACATGCTCTGAGATGACATCCCTGAATGCCTCAAGGTTTTCCATTGCACTTCCAAATGCTCCCACACCTGGCAATACAAGATAGTCACTGTCTGCTATTAACTCCTTATCGTCAGTGATTTGATAATCGGCACCTATCTTTTTAAATCCGTTTGATATGCTTTTTAAATTGCCGCTTTTATAGTCTATTATTGTAATCATTCGTTCAACCACCCGATAGCTGATCTAATCATTCCTCCAAAGTCCGAAAACACTATTTCATCTGTTCCCAATGTTTTTGAATGTGCATCAAGCTCCGCAACGACATGGGTGTAGCCCAGCTCTTTAAGGGGTTGCACCAGACGTGGTCCATCGGTTACTGCCACGGATTCAATGTCAAACTCCTCAATTGGAAATGCATGTGGAACACCAAACACCACAATCAAATCCAAATCCTCATCTTTCAGGCATTCTGCAGCCTTATTTGCAGTTATAGGATATTCGTCAAGTCCACCAGTGATAAAATCCGGTTCAATATCCAACTGATTTTTGATGTTGACCGCATGCTGCCTGATTCTTGGAAGACCAATGTTTTCGTCAAGATTGGCAACAAAGACCGGCTTGTTGTCCGGATTTATTTCATTATAATCAAAATTAATGATATCAGCAAACAAGTATGATGTTTCCTTTTTAACGTTAAGTACAAATGCCACCTTTTTATTGTCCTTAAGTGCCTGGACAACAGTTTTTGCAACCTTTTCCTTTGAATCTCCAAAATTAGGTTTAATGTATTTTCCCTGTGCCATTCCACGGGTCTTTTCAACTTCAGTTGCCTTTTCAAGCATCTCAATTTGCCTGTCTGATTCCTCACGTGGAATAACACCTGCCTCAACTGCCGCATCCAGCGCCATTATCGCACCAACAGTATTGTCCCCTTCACCGGATCCCCCATGGGATTCAACAGGGATTACAGTACATGGCAGGTCTGCAGTTGCAATGGCCTCCTTTAAATCCTCACCGATAATCATACTTGCGCAGGTTCCTGCAATTCCCATCAGTTCAGGTTTGAATGTCTCATAGGCTTCGGTCAGTGTCTCAACCAGCTTTTCACCGGCGCCCAAAATAAAATCGTTTTCTGACATTCCAGTAGTTACAACACGCACCCCATCTCCTTCAAGAAGTCTTGCTGTTCTAAAACAACAGCCTGTAGGTCCGTGCATTATAATTACATCAACATTCATGTCTCTTAAAGTGTAAAGAGTAGCAGCAATTGGACTTGGTCTTGGATGTATAATTTTTATCACCTTTTTCTAAATCAACAAATAAATATTTAAAATTCGTCATTAATATAATTATACAATTAACATTTGGAGAGAGCATCATGAAACTTGACAAAGAAATTCTAGAACAGAAAATACGAGAATACCGTGAATTCAAAAGCTGTTCCGAGTCAACTTTAATGGGTCTTTGTGAAACAGCAGATGTCGACATCACACAAAAGGAAATGGTAAAATTGGCCTGCGGATTTGCAGGTGGAATGGGCGGAACATTCGATGAGGGAACCTGCGGAGCGCTGACCGGTGCATTGATGGCAAACGGATTGATTAACGATGATCCGGCAAAAATCAAATCCAATGCAAAAGAGCTCTTCAATGCATTTAAAGAAGAATACGGAACCGTCAGATGCGACATAATAAGTAAAAACGGTGAAGACAAATCCCCTTGTGTCGACTGCTGCGTATTCATTGCAAACAAGATGGCAGATATTTTGGATGAATAGGGATTAGATGATAGAAAAGCAATTCCGATTTGCAACAGAGGACGATTTGACCCTGATTTTGGATTTCATCAGACAATTGGCGGAATATGAAGATATGCTTGATGAGGTCGTTGCGACAGAAGAACTGCTTAATGAATGGATTTTTGAAAAAAAAGTTGCAGAGGTAATATTTGCACTTGAAGATGATGTTGAAGTCGGATTCGCACTGTTTTTCCACAATTTCTCAACATTTCTTGGAAAGGCAGGGATATACCTTGAAGACCTGTTTGTCAAACCGGAATATCGTGGGAAAGGTTATGGCAAGGGTTTGATTAAAAAATTGGCATCAATAGCTGTTGAGAGAAACTGCGGCAGGCTCGAATGGTGGTGTCTTGACTGGAACAAACCGAGCATTGACTTTTACCTTTCACTGGGCGCCGAACCCATGGACGAGTGGACAGTGTACAGAATCACCGGAGATACCCTAAAAAGATTGGCCAAGTAAGATACAATGAAAAGAAAAGATATTTTTTACAAAGACAAGGAGGAACTGACTCAGCCACTAACTCACATCACAGGAGAGATTAGTGACCCTACACTAAAGTTCATTGATGAGTTGTATGGTGCGGCTGACGTTTTAAGCATTGAAAATGCAAAAAAACATCAAAGAGTCCTATTTGTATTGGCGGTTTCCGGAACACTGCTGACAATGTTTTTCCTTTTATATGACGAGGCGGAACTTCATGGGCTCATTCTTGCATGTTTGGTAATGATTGTCTTTTTGTTTATCATCAGAAAAATAGCCGACAATTCCGAATACCACAGAAAATACATTGAGTACCGTGTTCTTGCAGAAACTCTGCGTATCCAATTTTTCCTTTCGGTGGCAGGCGTTCAAAGGCAGGTTGTTGAAATACTGCCCTGGTTTATTAAACAGTCACTTCCATGGATCGAATCCGTCTTAAAAACAGTGCCTAAAATGCAAAACCCTGAAAAAAATCCAATACTGAACTTTTGGATATTGGATCAAAAATCATACCGCGGCAGTGCACTTGTTAATGCTGAAAACAAAAAATACACGGACAACCGAACCGCAAATGTCGTACTGGTAATTACAATCCTGGCATATATCTTTACATTAGGATTTGAGATTTATGTATACACCCAAACTCCGGGAAACCTTAACATCAATGCGGTTCGGGCCATCTTGAAGATAGTTGTCGGAACAATGTCTGCAATCGCACTTTTTACCAGCAGCTATTATGGAAAAATGTCCTTGACCTACACAATCAATGATCACAAAAGGATGATTGAGCTTTACAATTATGTGGAATCCGAAATAACAAAAAACGGAGAATCAGAAGAAATCATTGTCTTTTTAGCACGTGAATCATTAATTGAAAACAGTACATGGTATTCATATCAGACAAAAAACAAACCTGATTTGGTGTTTTAAAAATCCAACTGTTCGGCAATGCACATTTTACATACTGCATTAGGAGATTCTAGATTTGCATCCTTTACCGGACAGTAGAAAACACCATCATGTTCCTCAACATACAGTGAGCCCGGAAACGGAGTGCCCACCGGATGGATAGGCTCTTCCAGAACAAATGTGGTGTAAATAGATATGATGCCATAGATTAGCGGAAATTTGGTTTTTGATGTCATTGACTCATTGACGTGATATGATTTTAAGGTGGCAACCGCATCGATGAACTCTTCCTTATCAACGGGATGTGAATAATGATTATTGTCACTGTTTATATCTTTTAAGCGACCCAAAAAGTATTTTGCATAAACACCATGACTCTTTTCCTTGTAATTTTCCTGAACGTATTTGCTTTCCTCAATCATCTCGGCGTTAACGGCCATCAAGTCAAATACTGAAATTGTGGTTGAATACTTTTTTAAGATTTCCAGAATTGAATCGCATGAAATACTTTCCTCATTGGATATTACATTAGAAAAGTCATCATACATTTCCATTTCAAGCACTTCCCTGAGTCATTACCGGCTTTAACTTTGCTATTGTGTATCTTGCATATATGTAGTTAAAAATTGATGCTATTATCCTTCCTGTAGCCAAACCTATCCAGATACCTGTAAGTCCCCAGTTGAATACCATTCCAAAGAGATATGTGAAACTTACTGTGAGAATCAGTTCCCTGATGATTGTCCAGGCAAGGCTTGTTGTTCCACGGCCGATTCCCTGATAGAAAAAGTTTGAAGGCATACCTATACCTACCAGCAATAGTCCGAATGAAGCGATTCTCAGGAAATTAGTGATTTCCGGAATCAGTGGAGCAGTATCCGGAGTATATGCAAATATCAGTGCGAGTTGAGGGGCAAATATTACCAAAAGAACTGTTATTGCAAGGGACATCATCATGGCAAACTTAGTACCGTAGGTGTGGGTTCTTTTAAGAAACTCCCAGTTCTTTGCACCGAAGGAGCTTCCGCTTACCGTAGCAACGGCACTGCCCACAGCAGTCAACGGCATGATTCCAAACAAATAGAGTCTTTGACCGGAAGTGAATGCTGCAATACCGTATTCCCCACCGATTGCTGAAATGAACATCAGATAAAAGCTCATTGCAATGGACATCATCAGCATATCCAGTGAAGATGGAATTCCAACCTTTAGAATATCCTTTGCTATTTTGGAGTCGAACTTGAATTCCTTTAGGTTTACATCAACGTAAGTGTCCTTTTTTATCAATATCCAATACATAATAACCATTGCTGAACCGAGAGAGCTTACGATTGTTGCAAGTGATGCGCCGGCAGAGCCCAAACCCAAAACATAGATGAACACTGGATCCAAAATAAAATTCAGAACAACGGATACAATCATTGCATACATTGCCCTTTTCATGTCTCCTTCACCACGCAAAATTCCGCTTCCACCATTTCCAAACATGAAAGCGAACAATCCAGCAAACAAAGGAGTACCATATTTTAAACCTTCAACCAGTGCCTGGCCTGATGCGCCGTATGCCCTTAAAAGCGGCTCCTGAATTGTGATTAAGAATAGGGTCAGTATTATGGATGCGATTAGAAATATAAAAAGGGAATGTGCGGCGGATTTGCTGGCGCCATCATGGTTTTTAGCACCAACCGCACGGCTGATGCTGCTTGTCGCACCGTTACCCAATCCTACACTAACACCATTTAAAATCATGAATATCGGTGTTACAAAACCTATCCCCGCAATTGCAGCCTGTCCCAATCCTGCAACCCATATACCGTCGACGATATTGTATGATGCTGTCAGAAGCATTGATATCATTATTGGAATTGCAAGTTTTCTTACCGCAATTTCAGGCTCTCCCCTCATCAGTTCAACATTTTTATTTGCCATGTTACTATCATATGATTTTCATAGAATATACATTTAATTGAATCAAACATTTCAAACGGCTGAGTAATCTCCATTATACATCACCATTACATTTAAATCAATAAAAATTCTAAACTATTTCCATGTCAAGAAGGGAAAAAATTGTAAAAACAAGTATAATAGGTATTGTTGTTAACCTTATTCTGGTTGCATTTAAGGCATTTGTCGGTATTGCCACCAATTCCATTGCGATTACTTTGGATGCAGTAAATAATTTAACCGATGCATTGTCATCCATAATCACAATTATCGGAGCAAAGCTTGCAGGCAGGGCTCCCGATAAAGACCACCCATATGGATATGGTCGTATTGAATATTTTTCATCCGTAATAATTGCAGCCATTGTTCTGTGGGCAGGTATCACCGCCCTGATGGAATCCTGGCCTAAAATATTCACCCCGGATGTCACAAATTACACAACAGTTTCCCTTGTAATTGTTGCGGTTGCAGTTGTTGTCAAATTGGTTTTGGGCCAATACGTCAAACGTGTGGGCGAAGACATTAACTCCCAGGCCCTTGTGGCTTCAGGTAGCGACGCGCTTTTCGATGCAATACTATCCCTTTCAACCTTGGTTGCGGCTATAATTTCAATATTTTTCCACATTTCCCTTGAAGGAATTCTTGGAGTTATCATTTCATTAGTAATTATCAAAGCAAGTATAGATATGCTTAGGGAAACCCTGGACAGCATGATTGGTGCCCGTGTTGATTCTGAATTATCCCAAAAAATCAAGGCATCAATTCTTGAAATTCCAGGCATTTACGGAGCATATGATTTGAGTTTACATAATTACGGACCGGAAGACATGCAGGGTTCTGTTCATATTGAAATCGATGATTCCCTTACTGCACTTGACATCCAGAAGTTATCAAGGAGTGTTTCCGCTAAAATAGCCAAAGAGTTCTCAATAATTTTAACTGTTGGAATATACGCCCATAATGACACATACAAAGAAATTCGTGATGATTTGTACCATATTGTTTCAAAATATCCGGAAGTATTAGAGATACACGGTTTCATTGTTTATGAAGAGAACGATTTGATTACCTTCGACATTATTGTTGACTTTGATGCGGATAGGGAGGCCGTGAAAGATAAAATTTTAAGTGAAATCAAGGCCAAACATCCGAAATTTGATTATCTGCTGATTGACGACTATGACGTCAGCGATTAAAATGATTTTAAAAATTGTGGGAAAGTGAAATCCCACATATTCATTTAATTTTCAAAACTTCCATTGATTAGGAATACAAACTCAAATTATTGTTAAACCAAACAAAATCAACAGCAATACAACATTAAGGATTGTAAATACAGTCAGATATCTTATTTTATATTCATTATGCTCCCGAACAAGAATCTTATATGAAATAAGATTTGCCATGGATGCTATGAGTGTTCCAAAACCTCCAATGTTAATTCCAACAATAATGGCTTCATAGTTTGTACTGAAACCACTGAGAAGCATGGCCGCAGGAACATTAGAGATTATCTGAGAAGACAAGATGCCAAAAATTACCTCATTGCCGATGATCCATTTTTTCAGCAATAAGCTCAAATATGGAATGTTTTCGAGATTTCCAATCAATATGAAAAGGGCAATGAATGTCAGAAGCAGAAAATAGTCAACACCCATAAAAACCCTTTTTATGAAATTTTCACCATCGAATTTCACATCCCCCATACCTGGCAAAACAATATCCTCTTTTGGAACGAATAATGACAGTGCTAATAAAAAAACTAGAGAAACTACTATATAAGGCAAAAGCAGCAGGAAAAATGACTGAAATGGAATATTTGACACAGTATACATTACAATATTGTGAGGAGCTCCAATCGGAAGAACCATACACCCCACATTGGCAGCAATTGTCTGCATGGAAACTGTAAATATTACCAAATCAGACCTTTCAATTTTTCTTAAGGCCAAGATTGCAAATGGGACAAAAATGACTAAAGAAACATCATTAGTGATAAAAATTGATGTGAAAAAACATGTAAAGACTAAAAACAACACCAACCCACGAGTGTTTTTGACTTTAGTCAATAACTTTCGAACCAAAATCTCAAAAATAGTCAGATTTTTCAATATCTCAACAACAAGCATTATCACGAAAAGAAGAAAAATTGTCTGCCAATTGATATATCCCAAATAATCCCAGCTTGGAATAACAAAAAAGCATGAAATAATGGCTAAAACTAATGATATGGAAAATACAAATTCCTTTTTAAAAAAATCAACTAGAGCAGGCATACTAATCTGCATCTTCGTCCATGGTTTCCAACAAAAAGCTTACCGGCCTGAAACCGTCATTGCAGGATAGCATTGCAGACTTTTTGTTTTTCATCCATCCATCATACAAGTCAGTGGCACCATAAGCCAGAGCCATTACGAATGGAGACAGGTTTTCCCATGCGCTGTCACAGAAATTCTCAGGTTTAGCCCAGCCATTGGCGATATAGACTTCACCCACCTCAACGTCACATTCGTTCTCCAGTGGATTCTCGTATTTTTCAATCAAGTCATCATGTCTGACCTTTCTCATGACTGTAATCCTTACCTTTTTCATAATAATGCCACCAAATCACTGCTTTCATATCTGTTATGACCTTTAAGAGATTTTTTATATTTCCAACATTTGATTGCTTCTTCAAGAGACTTGCCATCATTGTCATTGAAGAAGTCCCTTATATATTGATTGTATTGAAATTGTTTATCAATATTTGTTTTTTCCTTCGAATTTTGAATTTCAAAGTAGGCATCAATTGCTTCACGATAGGTCTTATCAGGATTTGCTTTCAGCCATTTTTGAAATTTGACTTTAAACTTGAAGGTTTTGCCTATTTCTTTTTCAAAAAATTCCCTCTTGTCTTGGCCGCATTTGAAATTTTCACCCAATTTTGAATCCAATGTGATTGTTGAATGAGAGTTATTTGAAACTTCCTTAACTACAGGCTCTTCTAACATTTCACCAGTACTTAAATAATGAATTATCCGGTTTTCCAAATCTTGCTTAGATCCGCTAACCTTCAAACCCTCCAACCTGCAAAAATCCTTAAGCTCGTCTTTTAAAAAATAGTATTCCTTAAATTCATATGGACTTAAATTTTTAGTTAATTTAGCCATAAAAATCTTTAAAATAAAAAAAAGTAGAGGAATCATCCTCTTGTTATGATACTTATAATGTCACCGTCTTTCAGTTCATAGTCACTGGCCACACGCATTTTTGACTTTGCATCAACCGCATGCATGAACTTGTCACCGATGTCGGTGTGTACAATATAGGCCAGTTCCTTAGGTGTTGCACCGTTTGGAACCAAAAATCCGTCAGGAAGGACATTACCCTTCTGGTCGGTGTATTTGTTTTCATCTGAAACTGGATAGACTACAATTCTGTCCAATAATTCGAAAATGGCATAATTCAGTGCATTCTGAACACCAGTACTTCCATAAACGTCCAGGATATTGGTTTGAATATATTCTAAACCTTTGCGCTGTGCTTCAGAAAGCTCTTCAGGTTTTAATATTTCAAAGTGATCCTCACCGGAGAGATAACTAATCAAACCGCTTTCAGCAGCCTTTACAAGTGCCAATTCTGAACCTGCTGAAGTTGGAATCACATTAGGATATTTTTCCTTGATTCTTTTGATGTTTTCAGCGGAAGTCGGCAAGTCTGCCTTGTTTGCAATAATCATCATAGGTTTTGCAATGTGGAGAATATTTCTTGTAAGCTCAATGAGGTCTTCCTCTTCCCACTTATTGTAATCAGGTTCTATTGTCCTTTTAGCCTCAATGATATCCTCAATGGCTATACCTGTACCTGACAGCTGGTCAAAAAGCACCTTTGAAATGTCCAGGTGTTCGGCTCCGACCTTCCTTATGAGCCTGACCCAATTTTTGGAAAGTATTCCATACATCCACATGACGATTTCATTTTCAAGAAATTCCAAATCATCAAGAGGATCATGACTTCCAGGGTCAACCGGATTTCCTTCAAGGTCTGTTGATCCTGAAGCGTCAATAACATTGATGAACACTTTAGCCTGCATCAGGTCGTCTAAAAACTTGTTACCTAATCCTTTTCCTTCATGTGCTCCAGGAACAAGCCCTGCAACATCTATCATTTCAATTGGAAGCAACCTTTTTCCATCGATACATATTGAATTGTGAGGATTGCAGGTAACGCCTAATTCCTTACATGGGCAATCCTTAATTACATGAGCAACTGCCTTGTTTGCATCTATTGTTGTAAATGGATAATTAGCCATTTCCACACCAGATGCAGTTGCTGAATTGAAAAAAGATGATTTTCCAACATTTGGTTTTCCACAAACTGCAATTTGAAGCATAATAATCACCTTAAATATATGTTTTTAAAATTATAAATAGTTTCATAATCAACCTATTATCAATGAAAGAAAATGACATTGAAAAGCCACAGGCTATGAAAATCAGACAGGGCATTCAGGATGCGATGACATATTCTCTACCTGACAAGAAGTTTAACCCGAAAAATATTGACCTGGTTGAAATTGATATCGAATTGGATAATTTGGGATGGAATTTTCACAATTACAGGATTTTAAACCTGTGTGATATCCATTTGGGCCAATGGATAAATCCCGAATATCTAAACGACCTGATTGATTATGTAAACACCCTGAACTATGATCTGATTACACTTACCGGAGATTACGTTTCCTATGTTATTGACGGCTATGACAAGGCCTTAAAGGAATCATTCTCCAAACTGGAAGGCAGGGACGGAAAATTTGGAGTTTTTGGAAATCATGACCACTGGATGGGTTCCGATAAACTCAACAAAATCTTTAAAGATTCAGAAATTGTCAATCTGAACAATGATGTTGTCATGCTTGAAAGGGATGGTGAAAAAGTTAATCTCGCAGGCGTCGATTCATGTACCGTGTGTGCGGACAATCTTGACAAGGTACTGGCCAAATTGAACAACAGCTATCCGACAATACTTCTTGCACATGAACCGGATTTTGCAAAGGAATCATCACAGACCGGAAAAATCGACCTGCAGATTTCAGGACATTCACATGGGGGACAGTTCATCATACCAAAATTTGAAACCACCCCTTTCAGAGGTCCGAACTCAACAAGATATCCTGTTGGACTTTATAGAGTCAATGACATGATTCAGTATACAAGCAAAGGACTTGGAACCAATTCATTCAGAATCAGAATCAACTGCAAACCTGAAATCACAATCATTACCCTGAAAAGTAAAAAACGACAGAAAATCACGATAGAATGACTTTGAAAAATCAGATTATCTCCTCACTCAAGACAGTGATTACATCAATTCTGCTTATCCTAGCGAACATAATCGCCGTTTTTGCAGTGGACTACATCAGTACAGATTTCAATATCGGCCCTGCATACAATGCACTGATTATTGTTATTGCAGTCGTTATTGCAAATGCACTGCTGTGGCCGATATTTCGACGTTTTCTGATGAAATACATCATCCTGACATTCGGTATCGGTGCATTGGTACTTAATTCAGTGATTTTTTATATTGCAACCTATCCCATCCCAGATGTCTATGTCGGCTTTTACGGCTTTTGGCAGGTCCCGATAGTGATGGCAATAGCCACCACATTTGCATCAAACATCACAAATACAAACTATTACGACAACTACATTAAACGCAGCCTAAAATATGCATTAAAAAGAAAGAGTGAAACCAAAAGATATCCAGGAGTGCTGATGCTTGAAATAGACGGATTATCTGCAAATACATTAAAAAAGGCAATAGACAACAACATAATGCCCACATTGAAAAGCTGGATAGAAAACGGCACCCACACATTGAAGGAATGGGAAACCGATCTCTCATCACAGACTGGAGCCAGCCAGGCGGGAATCCTTCATGGAAACAACAATAACATTGTTGCCTACAGATGGGTTGAAAAGAGAAACGACAACAGGATCATGGTTTCAGGAAAACTGAGCCATGCCCCGGAAATCGAGCAGAAAATAAGCAATGGAAACGGCCTTCTTAAAAATGGTATAAGCATTGCAAATATGTTTTCAGGAGACAGCAAGCTATCCGCCCTCACCTCCTCGAAACTGCATTCAATCACAAGAATCTACAACAAGACCCTTCATACAGTATTTTTGGACTCATATAACTTCCAAAGGATATTCGTTCTATTCCTGTGGGACATCCTGATGGAATTTAAATCCCAAATCAGACATAGAATCAGAAATGTGCAGCCAAGAATTAGAAGAGGCATCGTCTATGCCGCAGTAAGGGCCGGGGCTAATGTGGTATTAAGGGAAGCCACAACCGAAATTCTGACAAGCGAACTGTTCAGGGGAGAAATCGACACCGCATATGCCACATATATGGGCTATGATGAGGTCGCTCATCACTCAGGAGTTGAGGACAAAGACGTATGGGGCGTTTTAAAACAGATTGACCTTCAGTTTTCAAGACTGACCTCCGCCATTGAAATGAATGACCGTGACTACAAGATAGTGGTACTTTCAGACCACGGCCAAAGTAACGGGGCGACATTCAAACAGAGATATGGAATAACCCTGGGAAACTATGTGCGCCATCTGCTTCCGAATGACATCACATTCTTTAAAAACGAATACAACATTGACCACTTCAGGGATGCGGTCATACCTGAAAATAAACAGCTGTTAAACATTAAGGAACGTGTCGGAAACATACGGGACGACCTTTTTGAAGATGACGGAGCGGTTCAAAGCATCAGAAAAGGACTTGAAGAGCACAAACCTAAAATCATTTTTGAAAATGAACAGTACCTTAACTTGCGTGAAAGATATTCAAACAGCCTGGAATACATTACCGGCCATGACTATGTGGAATTGAGTACAAAAAAAGCCAAGGATTCCGAACTTATAGTTTTAGGTTCTGGAAATCTGGGTCTGATTTATCTGACCCAATGGAAGGAACGTCTGAATTATGAGGAACTGGTAATGCTGTTTCCGGAACTGATTCCGGGTCTTGTAAGCCATTCCGGAATTGGATTCATCATGGTGAATTCGATTACAAATGGGGCAATGGTCATCGGACAAAGGGGAATCTATTATCTGGACACTGATGAGATAGTTGGTGAAAACCCGCTTGAAGGTTTTGGTGAAACTGCCGCAAAACATCTTAAAAGACAGAATTCATTTGAAAATATGCCGGACATTCTTGTAAACAGCTTTTATGATGAAAAGCATGACGAGGTATGTGCCTTCGAGGAGCTTATCGGAAGTCATGGTGGACTTGGCGGAAACCAGACAAAACCGTTCATACTGTATCCGTCACAGTGGCAAGATCCAGGCGAATTGATAGGCGCGGAATCAATCTATAAATTCCTAAAAAAAGAAATTGAAAATTTAGATTCTGGATAGCCAGTAATCCAAAATTTCCTCTACATTCTCATCAAAACTTATTGTCCTATCCTTGTTTTCAGGTATTGCCTGCGGATAGTCCAAATTAAGTCTTATCAATGTTGAGTCTGGAGTGTTATAGGTCATCTGTTCGAAAGGATATCTGATAATGCCCGGAGTGTTGTAACCTACACCGATTTCAAGAAATACAATGTTTCCATCTGCCTTTTTTAAAAAATTTGAATAGTTCACACTCATCTGATGCCATTTTTCATCTTCAACGAAATAATTGTCCTTTCTAAGGTTCAGATCCATTTCCTCACCGCAAACGGGACATTTTGGAACCAAATCAGTAGGAATTTTGAAATTTTCAGTTTTATCAAGCCATTCGAAAACCTGTTTTTCATTGTCATAGAGCTTATCATGACATGCCTTGCCGCACTGCAAAAGACCATAATCGCCCTGTGTTGCAAAAATCCTTTCATCCTCAAAGCCGTTTATCCAGAACTGATGCTCGACATTTGTTGTGAGAACAAAATACTCCTTATCCTCAACCAATTTTAACAATTTTTGATAAACATCAGTTTTTCCGACATCATAACGGTTTGCAAAGATATGCCTAGCCCAATAGGCCCACTTTTCCTCTGACGTTTCAAAGGGATAGAATCCTGATGAGTACATGTCTGTGAAATGGTACTCGTCAATGAAATCCTTGAAGTACTTTTCAAACCTCTCTCCCGTGTATTCAATTCCGGCAGCGGTTGAAAGTCCAGCTCCCGCACCGATAATTATATAATCCGCTTCATCAATGGCCTTTTTAGCCTTATCCAATCTTAAAACAAATTTATCCATAAATTAACTCCTTATACAACAAATAGCTTTCATCTGAGAAAACGTCAAAAATTACATGTTTCAATGTGGTCTCATTGTCTTTGAGATAATCCTTGACGGTTTTTACGGCAATTTCACATGCCAGATCCTGCGGGAAGTTAAACACCCCTGTTGAGATGCCGCAGAACGCTATGGATTCAAGTTTATATTCCCCTGCAATACCCAGGCATGACTTATAACAGCTTGCCAAATCATCCTTATCCTTTTTTGACGGTTTCAACCCTTGAGGGATTGCAGGCCCCACGGTGTGAATCACATGTTTGGACGGCAGATTATATGCCCCCGTGATTTTTGCCTTTCCGACGCTTTCGTCAAATCCCTGCCTTTCCATTATCCTGTTGCATTCGTCCCTCAGCTGCAAGCCTGCGGCGGAATGGATTACATTGTCAATGCAGTTGTGCTGGGGTATGAAGCATCCGAGCAATTTTGAATTTGCGGCGTTTACAATTGCATCAACCTTCAAGGTGGTAATGTCACCCTGCCACAGCATTATCCTGCCGTCAACATCTTCAATATCCTCAATTCCAGTCAGGTGCTTGTTCAATGTTTCCGCTGTCAGGAATTCGTCCTGAACCTTTAAAAACTCATCGGATATTTTTAAAGGAGGTCTTATGTTCATAAGTGAGCGAAGCAATGCCCTTTTGGAATCATAGTCATGAGGAACAGCAATATCTTCATTTCTCTCATCAATCAAATAGCCAATCAAGTAATCCAACTGTTCTTTTGCGTTAATTTAAATCCCTCCCCAATATTTAATCATAGTTTGAATTATGATATTTAAATGATTTTTGTAACTTTCTGGAAACCGGGTTACCAAAAAGAAACCAATATATAATATCTTAATCAATTTTTAATTATGAACCCTGAAAAAGTAGTCTGTCCGGTTGACAGAACCTTAAGTCTTATCAACAAAAAATGGAGCATCCAAATCATAAGAGACATGTTTTTTGGAAAAAAGCACTTTAAGGAATTCAAGGAGGATAAGCCAAACCTTTCAAATAAGGTCTTGTCCAACTGCCTTAAGGATTTGGAAAAAAATGGACTGATTGAAAAGAAGGTTTTGAACACCAGTCCCGTCACCACCGAATATTACCTGACCGAATACGGACAGTCTATGAACAGGATTATATATGAACTTGCGATGTTTACCCTGGATGACGATTTGGATGAAAACTATCCGGAAGACAAGCGAGACGAACTGAAAAACACTTTTAGACAAACCCTGAAAATTGATGATTGAAATGAGCGGAAAAATTTATATCATTGGAATTGGACCAGGTTCAAGCGAATACCTGACCAAAAAGGCTCTTGACACTGTTAAGATGAGTGACTATACCGTTGGAAGCACACGTGCGATTGATCTTTTTGATGATGTGCAAAACAAGATTGCATTCAATGTAAAGGAATTGTTAGACACTTTGAAAAAGGGTGTTCAGCTTGCAGTTGACGGCAATACCGTATCAATTTTATCAACAGGAGATCCGGGTTTTTCAGGTGTCTTAAATACCGTTTTGAGAATTTCGGATGAGAAAGGTTTTTCCAAGGACAACATTGAGGTGATTCCCGGAATCAGTTCCCTTCAGCTTGCGGCGGCAAGATGCCATATCCAGTGGGACAATGCAAACATCATGACATTTCACGGACGTGAAAACATTGAAGACATACTTCCAGTCATCAACAACGGAAAGACAACCATTGCACTGCCGTCAAGAAAAGTCAAGGACATGGCGCAGTTTCTGCTTGACAACGGGGTTGAGGCGAAGCGCAGGGTAACCGTCTGTGAAAGGTTAAGCTATCCGGATGAGAAAATTGTAAGCACCACACTGGATTGCATTGCAGACAGTGAATTCACATACATGTGCATAATTGTCATATATCCATAAAATTGAGCTTAAAAATTCATTTTAAAAGTCTTTTACCTTTTAATTTGAAAATAAATCTTTATATAGTTCAGATATCATACTTTTATCGTCGATTAGACCATTATTGACGAAAAGGTAGATATTATGAACATTAAAATAAACACCATATGTTTCATTATCCTGCTGTTTTTACTTATCGGAGTCGCATCGGCAGCCGATAGCGATAATGAAACATTCACACAACCAATTGAACAACCAGACGATGAAATTTGCCTGATGAGTTCTGATGGCCAGGATGAATTGAAGGCAAGTAACGAGGATTCACAAAAGCTTGAAAAGAGCGATTCGGATGACAAGCTTGGGGCGAAAAGCAGCACTAAAAAGATAGAATCCAAATCCTCCAAAAAGGCAATATACGTACTTACAGAAGCGAGAACAAAAACCACTTTGAAGGTATCGAACGTCAAAATGCACTACAAGGATGGAAGCAAGCTTGTGGTCACATTAAAGGACAAAAACAAAAAGGCAATATCCAAAGCCAAAATAAAAATATATGTTTTTGGTAAAAGCTACACCGCAACCACAAATTCAAAAGGTAAGGCCTCTTTAGGCATAAATTTGAATGTTGGAACCTACAGCGGATTTGTTATCTATGGCGGATCTAAAAGATATTATGAAAGCAGTGCAAATTTCAAAATTACGGTAAAAACCACAGTAAAAAGTAAAAACCTGATAAAATTCTACACAAACAAGGCTGCATTCTATTCAACATTCTATGACAAGAAAGGAAAGCTTTTGAAAAACACCGCAGTCAAATTCAATGTGAAGGACAAGACATATTCCGTTAAGACCAACAAGAAGGGAGTTGCAAAGTTATCGATCGACTTGCCTCCGGGAGAGTATCCAATCTATTCAATAAATCCAAAAACATCACAGATTGTTTTAAACACAATCATAATCCGCACAATTCTTGAGACAAGAGACTTGACCATGCAGGAAAATGACGGAAGCAAGTTTACGGTCAAGGTTCTTAACTGTTACGGAAAGATTTCACCAAACAAAAAGGTTACACTGAAAGTCAACGACAAGACATACACCCCCACAAGCAATTCACAGGGCATTGTAACACAGGCAATTGACCTTCCCGCAGGAAAATACATCATAACAACTGAATATGCGGGATTAAAACACACAAACCAAATTACAGTGGAAAAAAGTCTCACACATTCAAAGTTCAGCCACATAAGCTTAATTCCGGATCATGTCAATGTTACTGTTCCCTATGTCTTTTCAAATTCAAAATATGCAGTGAAAACCGGTCCTGACGGAATACTTAAACTGCCTAAAAACGATGTCTTTGCAGTCCACATCAGCGAAACCGAACATTACACCTTCTCAACAACACCCCTCCCGAATGTCGATTCGACAGTACTGGACTATAAAACCTATCTGGTGCCATTTGACGGAAGCGGAATCAGAAGCGACTATAATAAAGACAATCTAAAAGGTGACGGCATTCTTATATCAAAAATTACAGACCACACACAGATTGAATTTAGAGGCACAACACAACTTGAAGCCGACATGTTCGGACTGACATATGACAAGCACCTTGACAACATCGAAATAATAACATACCTTCAAAATGACATGATAAAAGCAAGAATCCTATTTTTTACAGGAGCATTCGATGAGTTAGGGCTTAGAACAAATCTGGGAAAGCTATATGAAAAAAATACCTATGAAATCAACTTCAACACATACGACAAGCTGACAAACTACAACTCGGACAAAATCAGATTCACAAATACCGGAAAGACTGTGGAATACAGCGATGCGGGAGACTCAATATTTCCCAAAATATCAAAAGAGGACATTACAACAAAGCTGATTGTTAACGGCGTTGAGGAGCTTGACAAAAGTGAAACAATAACATACGGTCTCAGCGACCTCTACCAGCCGTTGAGGGGTTTTGAAGTGCTTCAGTCATTTGCCATAATAAACGATAAAATAGAAAAATCCTATTTGGAAAAATGGACAAAGGTAAGCTCATCATATCTGACCAGAATCGGAATATTAAACATTTATGGAATGTTTCTGGCATCACTTGAAACCGCATGGCTGGCCGATGAGATGGCAGACCAATACGCCGACGAATTCAATGTAAAATGGAGCCGTGAGAAAACCGCCACAATTCTTGGAGGAATCAACCTAAAAGACACATACCTACATATTTTAAATGCAGATATGGGAATGGATGTTACCGGAGATAGTGAGAACTCTTTAATTTTTAAAACAATGAATTCATTTTATTTGCCAAATATTGAAAGTTATGTGTTAAATCCTGTTGCTGAAGAATATAAAGAAAACACCACAAATTCACTGGACAATATTTTTGAATCCGCTGAAAATAACAACTTCAGCATCTCACAGATTGGAGAGATGTTTTATATCATAAATGAAGCTGACAACAGCAGTATAATAGCAATCAACTCAACAAGCGGAATTGCGAATGTCATTTACATCGGTGATGAATTTGCATACAAAGGATCTATGGTATCAACACCATGTGACTGCTGCAGCGTAGGCTCAACACCTATACAAATAATTACAGGAATTGGCAATACTTTCAACAGGATGAAAAACGCTGCGGGAGACATTGCGGGAAATGTTTTAAATAAGATTCATCCATTGAGCGTTCTGGGATATAAAGCTGGAGCCCTGGCTGCAGGAATTGCTGGAAAGTTAGTTAGTGGAAGTGTCATGGTAGGTCTTGCAAGTACAGTCGGACTGATGATGGGAATACATGGAGTTGGAAACTATGTGAAAAACAACTTTGTAGACAAAAAAGACTGGCATTGGGCTTATGAACATGTTGCATTTACCAGAAACGGATATATGCAAAGCAAAAAGTTTTTCAATATTCCCAAAAGTGACGGTACCTACGATTATATCGAAGTTGGAATTAATTCCGACGGCAGCCTAAACAGAAATAATGCATTATATATTGGAGACGGATACACTAAAAAACTTACAAAAGGTGAAACCTATAACTATTTCACAGAAGAAAAATGGACTGCCTGCAATATTCCAAGAAAATACCAAAAATATGAAGTGCCCCTCGTATTCGGATAATGAAAAGTTAAAATAATTTATTTTAACTTTTTTTAAATTTTTGAAAGACAGAATGTATATAAAATATACCAAAAAATATATTACATTATAAGATTAACAAAAGGAGGAAAACAATGGAGAAATATGAAATCCTGTTTGCAATACTAATAATAATTGCATACATTATATGCTCACTAACACTAAATATCCCACTTTATGCACATTTAATGTTTGGAGCGATACTATTAGTGGTACTGATGATTGCAATACTTCTAAAATTCAAACTAAAGTATGAAAACGAAAAGATTAGCAAAATTTTTAGAGTCATGTCAATACTTCTAATTGTCTGCTGGGGAATTGCAAGTGCTTTGGAAACAATCTATCAAAAAACTTTTTTCATCAATTCCGCAATATTCATAATTTTGATATTGATTGTTGAAGTGATTAGTTGGGTTTTAAGAAAAAATGAGAATGGTTAAAAGTTTAAACTTTTAACTTTTAATTTTATAATTGTATTGCTTCCTGAACGACCTCATCGTTGTCCTCACCATCATAGAGGATATGAGCAAGGTTTAAGAGTTTTTCCTGACCTTTTACCTCATCCTTGAATAGCGGAACTTCAGCGATGTGCTGGTCCGGGAACTTCTGGTCAATTAAAGCCAGTCTTTTTTGCTGGAGCTTGTGTCTTGAGTGGCAGAAGTCACAGTCACAGATGTCAGGCATCACCTGGTTGACGATTACGCTGTCAACGGTAATGTCATACTTGTTTAATGCTTCAAGTGCCCTTTCTGACTCATAGATTGACATTTCCTCAGGAATCACAACCATCTTGAATGTGGTCCTGTCAGGGTCTGACAATACCTCTTTTGCCTTGTCGATTTGCTCCTTGGTTCTTTTCAAGTCTTCAGATGTTTGAGGATCATCAACAGCTTCCATGAACGGCATGATTTTTTTAAGAGCATTTGTTGCTGAGCCCAGTTTTGCCTTTGCCAGCATCATTTTTCCAACCCATGAGTCCATGACTTCAGGAAATGACAGTAACCTTAATGTGTGTCCTGTTGGTGCGGTATCAAACACTACAACATCATACTCTTCAGAGTTCATTACTGTCATGAACACTTCAAATGCTGCTGCCTCATCCGCACCCGGTGAGGATGATGCCATGTCCAGCTGATCTGTTAGAAAATCCATTCCCAATAATCCTCCATCACTATCCGGATTTGCTGCTTTTTGAGCTTCCAATTGTGCCTGCTTTTGAGCCATTGCCTCATCAGGGTCAATTTCAAGTGCAAACAGGTTGGTCTTGATTTCTCTTGGATAGCTTCCAATTGGAACTTCAAGGGAATCGGCAAGTGAATGTGCAGGGTCTGTTGATACAATCAATGTTTTTTTGCCTTGTTCGGCCAGCCATAATGCTGTAGCGGAAGACACTGATGTTTTTCCAACTCCTCCCTTTCCACCTACAAAAATGAATGTTGTTTTATCCTTGTTGAATTTGAAATAATCTCTAAATGCCAAAAAAATGACCTCCTTAAATAAAGTTACTTTTAGTAGGCTCAAGTATTTTCCTATACTTATCGCCCATTTTGAGGGAATTTTTTCTACCTCAATTTCCACAACAATTTGGTAAATATAGGAATTATCTTTAAACTTACCTTTGGTAACTATATTTATTTTCATATAGTAACTATATACTTTTCGGTATGAAAATTCCAATACTTACCAAATGCTCTCTAGGACAATTTATAGTATAACTAAAATATTTATTATGTATTATATATAAAAGTTTATTATAAAAAAAATATATAAGTAATAATAAAATTATTACTTACACGATACAAAATAAGTTTTTTCTTAAGAGCATTATCCTGGAGATTGATTTTTTGAAGTTTTATTGTTGTTGTTCTTTTTCATCCATTTCCGCAAGTTCTTTTTGTAAATCATGTATTTTCATTTCTTTATAATGTCTCTCAAACTTTCCGGTTTCAATAAGAAAAGCTGATACTTCAAGAGCATCTCTATAGGTATAATTTGACTCTTGTATAATTTTCTTTTTATCCTCATCCATATAAGATGAGGTATTATTAACATTGGCCATAACTATTACAACCTATATATAATAATTAATATAATATTATATTATTACACTTATATAAATATAATTATTTAATTCATACAAATATTTTTAATGATAAAATAAAAAAAGAGTTAACATTAACGTTAACTACTGTATAAATCTGCAAATATCCAGGATGGATCAATAGCTATGACATTTCCATCTTCACACCAGATTGATCTTACATTTCCTGAAGTGGCATCTGCCACTGCAGCAGGATCTCTGTTAATCCAATTTCCAGATGTATGTTTCTTATGTCTTAATCTTAATCTGATGTGGCCAGTACCACTGACACGACATTTTACATGGACAAATTGTACATCATAACCTAATGATTTAGCTATTCTATAATAGACTTGTCCCCAGTCCACACAGTTGGAACCTTTACCTTGACTAGCATCTGTTATTGTTTTCTTGTCTGTTTTTTGTGAATCAAAGTATTTGCTGCATAATTTCTTTTTAGCTATTACTGCTAGAGCCTCATCAATACTATTACCTTTGAAAGTATAAGTCTTTTGTCATTACAACCGGTTCATTGACAAGGACTCCTACAGGAACTTCTGTGTCGTCACCAGTGTATTTTCTGAGTGACTCCTTTCCTATTGCTGATTTGTCTGAAATACAAAGTATGTCATCAACCATGCACTTATTGGAATACTCGTATCCAAGACTACTACCAGATGTAGTTATTACATTATCGACCAATGTTTTAACTCCATCATCCAATAAGAAGGTAGTAATCTCCTTTCTTTCTTCCAATAAAACAATTGTATCATTCACATTATCACATCGAATATATGGTTTCCTTTAACTGAAGGATTACATTTGATATTGCAGCCGTTTTCACTGGCCAGATTGCAGAAGTATAAATCCTCTGACAATACTGAATCATCCTCATAGGTTACGAACTTGAAATATGGATATGATAGCTTTTCAAAGATATCAACTTTAATCAGTGCAATTCCAAGTCCTCCACCTTTGATTTCAATTGGCCTTGGCACTTCATGAATCATGGTCTGACCAGTAATGCAGTTTTGATCATCGAAGTTTTTGCCGAAAGTGAATATCACTGTCTGATCAGTATTTGTTCTTTTCCGGTAATACCATCCAAGTGCGATATCAGATTCACATTCCAATAGCCTGATTAAAGTGTCAGGCTGTAATTGTATATCTGAATCTACCATCAGCACATAGTCATAGTTTCCGGCCATTGCGTTTTTAGCTATTTGGTTTCTTGCCTTGGCGCAGTCATAGCCTGAAACATAATCAAAGTAGAGAGTACAACTGTCAGGCCTAGTTAATCCGTATATGCTTTTGAAGCATTCGGGTTTGATGCTTTCAAAGGTTGGAACTGCAATCAGTATCTTCACTTGTCACCCTCCAGTTTCTGGATTCTCTCCTCAAGTTCATTCAAATTAGTCTTATCCTCTTTTTCACATCTATACTGATACAAGTCAATTAATAGTACAATAGTGATGGCTAAAGCAAATGGTATTATGCCTTCCATTAAAGCATACTTTGTTGCATTATCCATTATGATGTTGATAGCTATTGCTGTTAAAACAGCACTTGAAATTGTTTTGGTAAAGTTACAGATGATGATTTTCTTTTTTAAATCTTTCATAGAAATCAACTTAACAATATTCTCCATAAAAGCCTATTCCTTTTGAGGGTATCCCAAAACTCTTTTAGCTTTTTTCTTTGCGTATTCAACATCCCCAGCGCCTCTTATCCTACTTGCATAATGACTGGCTATGCCTAAAATAATCATTAGTATGCAGTAGGGAATGGTATTTTCTGTGATTCCCAAAGATTCTGAGTATAACATGATGATTGGTATAATGGTGACTAAAAATGAAGTTAATATGTCAATGTCTTTTCTGTTTCGCTCTAACCATTCATAAAGCAATGTTTTCCACCTCTTCATATGATTTGTTTGTGTGGCTGAGTATTATGCCGTCAACACAAATCTTTTCTTCAGTCCTGTAGACTTCTTCAGCGTTTTCCTCTACGTTTATCCAATCTTCGTATTCTTCAAGAGTTTCAAAGTATTTGATGTATTTCATTGTGCCTCCCAAGTAATTGAATAGTATAAGATTCCATTTTCGATTTTGAATTCTATAATGGGCTTGACTGCATAGGGATAGCCTGAGTCCACATATTTGGTGCCGTTCCAGTAGAACCAATGGCCTGTGGCCTGGTCAATGTAAGGGCCTTTGTTTTCCAATGTTCCGACAAGCTTCCTTATAGTCATAATCAAACCTCACTAATGATATTATATTTTTTATTATATAATTTATTATATATTTTATTATTTCTTTTATATAAAATATACTTTTTCATTATCATCGCAACCGTCCCATTCCATGTAGAGCTTGTTGTCTTCCCATACGAATCTGACGTTGTTGACAATAGCTACGTCCGGAAGTTCACAATAAGTGACTCCGTCCTTGTCCTTGACATAATTGGCCTGCGCCATGATGTTGGACTCTGTCGGTACGATCATGTTTACCACATGAGTTATTTCATCCTGCTCGAAGCTGCAGTCTGCAAGATCAATGCAGTTCTGGGATTCAGGATACATTTCAACTTCAGACATCTGCCTGTATACTCGAATGTATTCGACAGGATCCGTTTCATCAAGACCGACAATTGACAGCAACCTCAAGTCATGACCTTCATTTGGATTGCACAAGCCGTTTTTGTCAATGTAGATTCTGTCATTTGGATGAATACACTCGTTTGGCTTTTTAAGCTTTAATCGGAATACATCACCCAATACAGCTACAGTAACTAAAGTGTGTCCTGAAGAGCGAACCTGAACCTTCCCTAATAAATAGCCAAATGCCAGTTCTCCCTCTTTGGCTTTTCTAACTATTGTATGATTCATTGTTGATGATTCATCCAATGTTACCATTTCACCTACTCTGCACTGGTCTGATGAAATCCAGGCAGTATGTTCCTCATTAACATATGTTCTCTCACCCTCGTCCAGTAGGCAGGCTATTACGTCCATCTTCTCTTCATGGCTTAATCCTGTCGGATATCCACGGCCATGTCCGATTGTTTCTCTGTACTCTTCAATCATTTAAAACACCCAGTCCCAATCTTTGTTTTTAATTTTATCTGGAATGTATAGTCCGGTATTTTCCATTGTCTCATCATTAGCATCCCACAATAGATTACTGCCTTTATAAGCTTTGGGATATTCATGTTCTCCCTTGTATAATCTGATTCCTGTTTTAGTTTGTTTTTCAGTTACGGTTATTTCTGGAATTCCATTAGCTGCGAACAATGGTGATGGGAAGATTAACATCCACTTCAAATCAACATAGTTGTATTCTTCAAATTCTGTTGTTGCAAAGAATGTTGGAGCTATTTCAACTTCAGCGAAATTACTGTCATAAATTTTAGTTGGATTGTTCCTGCTGAATCCCTCAAGATAATCACCGTTTGATGAAAAACCATTTCCCACTCTTCCGTGAATGTGATATTGTTTATAGCTTCCGTTACTGTCACTTCCCTGATTGTAAGCGTCCCATGATGAAACCTGAACCAATGTTTTAGCTCCGTTAAACATCAGATAGCTTTTGTCACTGCCAGCCCAGTTTAGTGATGTTGATTTGGTGTCAATGCCATATGTTGTGAGACTTCCGTCCACTTGCATCATGACACTTCCAGTTGTTGAACCATGATATGTTGCATTATCATTAACATCAACACAACCGGTAATTCTTTTAAATCTTGCTATAACAACACGATTGTTTGATAATGATTGGCTTGAAGCA